>NZ_JBHXME010000097.1:6122-41805 GCF_042721125.1 Streptomyces sp. NPDC058469 | reverse complement strand
TTTTTGTTTTTTATATTTCCCCGTTTGGGGTGGGGGGGGGGGGGCGTGTTTCCTCGGGGGCACCCGTGGGGGGGGGGGGCGCCCCCCCCGCCCCCCGCCCCTCGAAGTTCGTCCACCGCTACCGCAGAACCGACGCGCGCGGTCTCGGTTCGAAGCCCGCCGCGCGGTAGGCCTCGTCGATGAGTGTCATCGTCGCCACCGCGTCGTCCGAGCCCAGAGGGAGGGGCGCACCCTCCCTCAACCGGGCGGCGAACGCCTCCAGTTGGTAGGTGTAGGACGACCGGCGGCCGAGTCGTTCCGTGCGTTCGCCGTCCGTCGTGCGGATGACGATGCGGTCGTCCAGTTGGGGGAGTACGAAGTTCGGGGCGAAGGCCTCGCCCCGGCTGCCGGTGATCCGGCAGCTCATGACCAGTTCGTCGTACGCCATGTGGCAGCGGGCGGAGCCCGTGGCGCCGCTGGGGTAGACGAGGTTGGAGTCCAGCCACTCGTCCACGCCCGGCGCACCCGCGTGTTCGCCGCCGCGGGCCGAGACGAGGCGGGGTGCGCCGCCCGCCCAGGGGGCCAGCATCCGCAGGGCGTGCAGGCTGTAGCAGCCCAGGTCCATCACGGCGCCGCCGGCCAGGTCCAGGGACCAGCGCGGGTCGGTGTCCGGCGGGGCCGGGATCGCGACGAGCGTCTCGACGTGCCGGAGTTCGCCGAGTTCACCGGAGGCCAGCAGTTCGTGCAGGCGCCGGGTGACCGGGTGGAAGAGGTAGTGGAAGGCCTCCATGAAGACCGTTCCGGACTTCGCCGCGGCCTCCTTGACCTCGGCCGCCTCCTCCGCGTTGCTCGCCGACGGCTTCTCCGACAGGACGTGCTTGCCCGCCGCGAGCGCGGCGAGATTCCACGGCCCGTGCAGGCCGTTGGCGAGCGGGTTGTAGACGACCTCCACCTCCGGGTCGGCGATCAGGTCGGCGTACGAGTCCGCCACCCGTTCGACGCGGTGCGCGGCGGCGTACGCCTCCGCCCGGGACCGGTCGCGCGCGGCCACCGCGACAAGGCGGTGGCCGGTCGTCCGGGCGGGACCGATCAGGGACTGCTCGGTGATCCGAGCCGCTCCCAGTACTCCGATGCGCAGTGGTTCCCGGCCCGGACCGCTCATGCTTCGCGTACCTCCTGGATGGTGACGGGGCGGTGCTCGTGCAGCGACAGCGTGCAGGCGTCGGCGATCCAGCCGGCCTCCAGGGCGTCCGCGACCGTGCAGGGGGAGGTGCGGGTGCCGGCCACGACCTCGGTGAACGCGGTGAGTTCGGCGCGGTAGGCGGCCGTGAAGCGGTCCATGAAGAAGTCGTGCGGGACGCCCGCCGGGAACGTCACGCCCGGCTCGACGGAGCGCAGCGGCAGCTTGTCCTCCAGGCCCACCGCGATGGAGTCCGTGAAGCCGTGGATCTCCATGCGGACGTCGTAACCCCGGGCGTTGTGGCGGGAGTTGGAGACCACCGCGATGGTGCCGTCGTCCAGGGTCAGGATCGCGCCGGTGGTGTCGGCGTCGCCCGCCTCCTTGATGTACTCGGCGCCCCGGTTGCCGCCGACCGCGTACACCTCGGTGACCTCGCGGCCGGTGACCCAGCGGATGATGTCGAAGTCGTGGACCGAACAGTCCCTGAAGATGCCGCCGGATGCGGCGATGTACGCGGCGGGCGGCGGCGCCGGGTCCAGCGTCGTCGACCGTACGGTGTGCAGCTTGCCCAGCTCACCGGAGTGCACGGCGGCGCGCGCGGCGACGAAGCCGACGTCGAAGCGGCGGTTGTAGCCGATCTGGATCGGCACGTCGCTGCCCTCGACGGCCTTGAGGACCTGGACGCCCTCGGCCATCGTCTTGGCGACGGGCTTCTCGCAGAAGACGGGGATGCCCGCCTCGACGGCGGCCAGGATCAGGCCCGGGTGGGCGTCCGTCGCCGCGGCGACCACGACACCGTCGACCCCGGCGGCCAGCACGGCCTCGGGGGAGTCCGCGACCTCGGCGCCGAACCGCTCGGCGGCCTTCTTCGCGGCCTCCGCGAACGGGTCGGCCACGACGAGGGACTCGACGACGTCGAGTCCGGAGAGGGTCTCGGCGTGGAAGGCGCCGATGCGGCCGAGGCCGAGGATTCCGATGCGCATGAGGGCTCTTGCTTTCTTGAGGAGTGCGGGTTCGTTACGGGTGCGGAAGGTCAGTCGAGGGCGCCCAGGACGTTCTGGTCCCAGTCGATCACCGAACCGGTGACCACCCCGGACCGGTCGGAGAGCAGGAACACCACGAAGTCGGCGATCTCGTCCGGCTGGCCGAGCTTGCCCATCGGCTGGCGTTCGGCGGCCTGTTGGAGCCAGTCGTCCCCGGCGCCGTGGAAGGCCCGCTGCGTGGCGTCCTCGCCCTCGGTCGCCGTCCAGCCGATGTTGAGCGCGTTGATCCGGATCCGGTCGAAGCGGTGCGCGTGCGCGGCGTTGCGGGTCAGGCCCGCGAGGCCGGCCTTGGCCGCGGAGTACGGCGCGAGATAAGGCGGGCCGCCGTGGGCGCAGTTGGAGCCGATGTTGACGATCGTCCCCGGCGCCTTGCGGGCCGTCATGTCGGCCACCGCCGCCTGCATCGCGAAGAACGGAGCCTTCAAATTGATGGCCATGTGCTGGTCGAACAGCTCGGGCGTGGTGTCCAACAGCGAGCCGCGCGAGGTGAGTCCGGCGGAGTTCACCAGACAGTCGACGCGGCCGTGCGCGGCGATCACCTCGCCCACCGCACCCTTCGCCTGCTCGGCGTCGGACAGGTCGGCCCGGACGAACATCGCTTTGCCGCCCGCCCCGGTCAGCTCGGCCACCAAGGCCTCGCCGGGCTCGGTACGGCGGCCGGTGAACGCCACCACCGCGCCCTCCCGCACCGCCGCCCGGACGATCGCGGCACCCACACCCTGACTGCCGCCGTTGACGAGGACGACCTTGTCGTCGAGAAGTCCCGTGAGTCCCATGGCGTTCCTCAGCTCTCGCGCCGCTCGGCACCGGCCCGCAGTTCCCCGCGGAGCGCCTGCGGGTCCCACCCCTCGCGCACCGCACGGCGCACGAGGTCGGCCTGCGAGGGCGGGGCCAGACCCTCGACGGGTGGGTCGTTGTCGAGGTTGGTGGGGAACGGGTAGCCCTCGGCGCTCGCCGCGACGACCGTGTCCAGCCACTCCTCGCCCACACCCTCGGCCTTGCGCTTGAGCAGCACCGGGAAGACCGCGTTGGTGACGGCCTCACGGTCCACCGTCTCCATCGCCCGCCCGAACGCGGACGACACCTGGAGCAGGTTGGCCATGCGCCGCACGTCCGCCGTGCGGTTGGTGCCGGCCGCGTGGAACAACGCGGGGTTGAAGAACGCGGCATCGCCCTTGGCGAGGGGCAGTTGGATGTAGTGGGACTCGAAGTAGGCCTGGAATTCCGGGAGTCGCCACGCCAGATAGCCGGGCTCGTACTTCTGGGAGTGCGGCAGGTACATCGTCGGCCCCGACTCGACCGGCATGTCACAGTGCGCGACCGCCCCTTGGAGCGTGAGCACGGGGGAGAGGCGGTGCACATGCGCCGGATAGCTCGCGGCGACCTCGTTCGTGAGGAACCCGAGGTGGTAGTCGCGGTGCACGGTCTGCGCGGCGCCGCCCGGGTGGACCACGTTGATCTGCGAGGTGACCTGGTAGCCGGGGCCGAGCCAGGCGACGGAGACGAGGGCGAGGATGTCGTTGGCGTAGTAGTCGGCGAACGCCTCGGGGTCGTAGAGCGCGGCCTTCTCCAGGGCGTTCCACACCCGGTCGTTGGCCCCCGGCTTCGCGAAGTGGTCCCCGGCGCCCGCGCCCGACGCGCGCTGCTCGGCGATCAGGGCCTCGAACACCTCGGTCGTACGGTCCACCACCGACAGGTCCGGGAAGGCGCCCTGAAGGACAACGATGCCGGGCCCCTCGGCGAAGGCCCGCACCAGCTCGGCCCGCACCTCGCGGTGCTCGCCGGCCGCCACGGACTTGCGGAGCCGGTCACTGTCGTAGACGAGGACGTTCCGCTCGACGGAGGACGCGTACGGGAAGTCGGCCTGGTCGGTCGGCTGCTCGACGAGCGTGCGGAAGGCGTCGAGATCGCAGTCCTGCTCGGTGAGCCAGGCGCGGGTTTCTGCTGATGTGAAGGACATCGTCGTCCCCTCGGGTCACGGAGCGGTGCGGTCCTGTCATTCTTGTCAGTACAAACCCTTCGAACAACCAGCAGCCAGCCATCAAAAACCCCTCAAGGAGACGACCGGTGGGCCACCCCTTCCCGATCCGCGAAATCGCACGTCAGGCGGGTCTCAGTGAGGCCACCGTGGACCGCGTCCTGAACGGCAGGGGAGGGGTCCGAGAGAGCACGCAGCGTGAGGTGCGGCAGGCCATCGCCGATCTCGACCGGCAGCGCACCCAGGTCAGGCTGGTCGGTCGTACGTTCATGATCGACATCGTGATGCAGACGCCGGAGCGGTTCTCCACCGCCGTTCGGAACGCGCTGGAGGCCGAGCTGCCCGACCTGCACCCGGCCGTCGTGCGATCGCGCTTCCACTTCCGGGAGACCGCGCCGGTGAAGGAGCTGGTCGGAACCCTGGACAAGATCGTGCGGCGCGGCTCGCAGGGCGTCATCCTCAAGGCGCCGGACGTCCCCGAGGTCACCGCCGCAGTCGGCCGGCTCGTCGCCGCCGGTATCCCGGTCGTCACCCTGGTCACCGACCTGCCCGCCAGCGCCCGCCTCGCCTACGTCGGCATAGACAACCGGGCGGCGGGCGCGACGGCCGCCTATCTGATGGGCCAGTGGCTCGGCGACCGCCCCGGCAACGTCCTCACCAGCCTGAGCAGCGGTTTCTTCCGCAACGAGGAAGAACGCGAGATGGGCTTCCGCAGCACCATGCGCGCCCGCTACCCGGAACGCGCCCTCGTCGAGATCACCGAGGGTCACGGCCTGGACGCCACCCAGTACGAGCTCGTCCGGGCCGCCCTGAAGCGCGACCCGGACATCCGCGCGGTCTACTCGATCGGCGGCGGCAACATCGCGACCCTGCGTGCCTTCGCCGACCTGGGCCGCGAGTGCGCGGTGTTCGTCGCGCACGACCTCGACCACGACAACACCCGGCTGCTGCACGAGCAGCGACTGTCCGCCGTCCTCCATCACGACCTGCGCCAGGACGTCCGCGAGGCCTGCCGCATCGTGATGCGCGCACACGACGCGCTGCCGCCCGCGGGCCCGACCCTGCCGTCCGCCATCCAGGTCGTCACGCCCTACAACTTGCCTACGGCGCAGCCGCGTTGACCCTGTTCGGAGGTTGAGCCCGTTGAGATGTTGAGCCCGCTCACAGATTGATCGCGTACGCCTTGCGCAGCGTCTCGTGCACCGTCCACGTCGTACGGTCGCCCTCGCGCAGCACGGCCATGTCCCCGGGGCCGACCGTCAGCGTCTCGCCGCCCTCGACCTCGATGGTGGCCGAACCGCTGATCACGACGAACAGCTCGTCCGCCTCCGTGTCGGTGACCACACCCGGCGTGATCTGCCAGATCCCGCGGACCTGCCGCCCGTCCTCGGACTCCCACACGACCTTCCCGGTGACCTCGGGCGTACCGGAGACGATCTGCGCCGGGTCGAGCGGCTCGGGTTCGAGCTCGGCGTCGGGGATGCGGACTACGAAACTGTGCTTCATGCCGCGACCCTAGCCGGGGCGGGCACGGCCCGGGCGTGGACACTGTGTGGGGTATCGGCCCAGGTGGGGGGACACTTCGTCGCGGAGTGGCGGCCCGGGCACGGCCGGGTGATCGTGGAGGGCATGGCGCAGACCACGGCGGCCGTCCCCGAGCCGCAGCCGCACCCGCACGAAACCCGGGAGAACATCCTCTTCGGGGGCGTCTACGGCTCCGTCCTCGCCTGCTCGATGGTCGCCGCGCTCACCCAGTACGGCCACACCTCCAAGGGCAGCCGTCGCTACGACGCCCTGTGGCTCCTGGTGACCGCGGCTGCCTCGGCGCTGGCCCACGGGTACGCCCACTACATCGCCGAACGCGCCCCGCACCGCCGCTGGGACGCCCTGCGCACCCTGCGCGACGAGTGGCCCCTGGTCGCCGCCGCGCTGCCGACCGTCCTGCTGCTCGCCGGGGCGGGCTGGGGCTGGTGGCCCGCGAACGGCGTCGAGTACGCGGCCTTCGTCCTCAACATCGCGCTGCTGTTCTGCCTGGGGCTGGTCACGGCCCGCTGGTCGGCGCGGAGTTGGACGGCCGCCGTGGCCATCGGGGCGGTGGACGCGTTGCTCGGGGTGGTGGTCGTCGTGGCCAACGCCCTGATCAAATAAGTCCGTTCGGCCTGTTCGCGCAACGGCACCCGCCTACGAGACACCTTGGTAACCGCGCAGCTTGCGGTACAGCGTCGCCCGGCCGATCCCCAGCGCTGCCGCCGCCCGCGCCTTGTTGCCGCCGTGCCGGCGCAACGCGGCCAGGATCGCGGTGCGTTCGGCGTGCTCCATCGGGCTGAGCCGCCGGGCCGCGGGACCCTCCCGGACGGGATCGGGCAGCTCGGCCCGCCGCACCGGGCCGGTGACCCGCCGGTGTTCCGCCAACGCCCTGACGACATGGGCGAGTTCGGTGACGTTCCCGGGCCAGGGGTGTTCCTCCAGGGCCCGCAACGCGTCCAGGGTCCAGGTGAGCGGCGGCTGTCCCGGGACCGGGCGGGGCGCGAGGACCGGCAGCAACTCCCGTACGTCCTCCGGGCGTTCACGCAGTGCGGGCAGGGTCACCGACCGGGCCGCCAGGGTGTCCAGCAGTCGCTGGAAACACGGGCCCGGGGGAGTGCCGGGCGTGTAGGTGACCAGCAGACGGACGTCGGGGTGTTCGTCGAGCAGGGAGTTGAGCGCGGCGACGTCGGGCTGGGCCAGCCGTTCCGCGTGCCGCAGGAGGAGCGGGCGGCCGTCCGCCAACTCGCTGTACTTCACGCCCAGTTCGGGTGACTCGGCGGCATCGGCGACCAACGGCACGGTCTCGCCGAGCAGTTCACGGGCCAGCGCGGTCTTGCCGCTCCCGCGCTCACCGGTCAGCAGCAGGGGCTCATGGACCCGGGCCAGCTCGACCGCCCGGGCGACCGCGTGCCGCCAGGGCACCGAACCACCCGCGAGTGCCAGCGCGGGGCGCGGGGCGGGATGCGGCACCTCGGCGGCGCGCGCTTCGAGGACGGCGACGATCCCGAGGACGCGGCCCTCATGCCGTACGGGAGTGATCTCGGCGGTGCACCCGGCGTCGTCGGGGAGCGTCACGCCGGAGGACCGCTCCTGCACCGGACGGCATCCGGCGTCGTAGGACCGTTCCAGCACGGGACCGCACCCGGTGTCGGCCGGCCGCTCCCGGCTCGGACCGCCCCCGGCGTGGTGGGACCGTTCGACCACAGGACCGCACCCGGTGTCCTGAGGCGGCCGTGAGTCGTGGGGCGGCCGTGCGCCGGAGGCGCGCTCGCTCGTGCTGGACCGTTCCAGCGCGGCCAGTACCTGAGGTGTCGCGAGGCGGACCGCGGCCTCGCTGATCAGACGGTTGCGGCCGTCGAGGGCGACGACCGCGCGGTCCGGGCCGTGGGCGGCGCGGGTGTAGGCGTCGAGGAGCACCCGTTCGGCGGTGCGGGAGCGGGCGAGTAGTTCGGCTTCGACCGCCGTGGCCGCCGCCTCGGCCAGGGCGGCTCCCGGGTGCGGGCCGCAGCCGGCGCACAGGCCGGACGCGACGGTCACCGTGCCCAGCACCTGCCCGGAATCCGGGGCGAGCAGGGGCACGCTGACGGCGGACACGTCCTGCCACACGTCGAGGAAGTGCTCGGGGCCGTGCACCTCGGCCCGGCGCCGGGTGCGCAGGGCGAGGGCCGCGCTGTTGTGGCCCACCTCCCGCTCGGACAGGTCACGGCACCGGTCGCCGCCGGGGACCTCACCCGTGGTCCACAGCACCCGCAGACGCCCGTCGGTGAGGAGCAACGCCGAGTGGCCGAGCGCCGGCGCGATGCGGTCCAGCACGGGCCGCGCCGCCTCCAACAGGACTGAATCGGCGGGCAGTTCGGGTTCATGGAGCGGCCCGTCGAGGTCGTGCCGTACGCCGAAGAAGCGGGCGCGGCGCCAGGCCGCGAGGACCTCGTCCGGGACGTCGTCGGGCAGCGGACGGTCGCTCAGGAACCGCTCGCGCGCCTGGCGCAGCGGGGCGAGGGCGGGGGAGTGCTCCACGGTGGTCATGACGCCTCTCACCGTATCGGGCCTGTGGCGGCGGCTGCCGAGGGGCTGTAACTGTCTCGTAATGAGACACCCGCGCGTGTCCGGCCCGCATGATGATCGTGAAGAGTCGGTGCCTTTCTCACCTCTGTCTCACCATGTCTCACCCCTGGAGCGTCCCGCCGTGCACGTTGTCGAGACCGACGTACTGATCGTGGGCAGCGGCCCGGCAGGCGCCTGTGCCGCGCTGGCGCTGAGCACCTACGGCGTGCCCCACATCGTCGTCACGCGCTACTCGCGCCTCACCAGGACGCCCCGCGCGCACATCACCAACCAGCGCACCATGGAGGTCCTGCGCGATCTCGGCGTCGAGGACGAGGTGCTGGCCCAGGCGACACCGCAGAACCTGATGGGCAACACCACGTTCTGCACCAGCCTCGCCGGCGAGGAGCTCGGCCGGATCCGCTCCTGGGGCAACGACCCGCTCGTGCAGGCCGCCCACGAACTGGCCAGCCCGACCCGCATGTGCGACATGCCGCAGCACCTGATGGAACCGGTGCTGATCGACGCGGCCCTCGCGCGCGGCTCCAACGTCCGCTTCAGCACGGTCTACAAGTCCTTCGTCCAGGACGAGGACGGTGTCACGGTCACCGTCGAGGACCGGCTGCGCGGCGACGAGTACCAGATCCGCGCCAAGTACCTCATCGGCGCGGACGGCGGTCGCTCGCAGGTCGCCGAGGACGCCGGGCTGCCGATGGGCGGCCAGATGGGCGTCGCGGGCAGCATCAACATCGTCTTCGACGCCGACCTGTCGAAATACACCGCGCACCGGCCCTCCACCCTCTACTGGGTGCTTGCCCCGGGCGCCACGGTCGGCGGCATCGGCGCGGGCCTGGTGCGCTGCGTCAAACCCTGGAACGAGTGGCTGATCGTGTGGGGCTACGACGTGACGGCCGGCGCCCCCGACCTCACCGAGGAGTACGCCCTGTCCGTCGTACGGCAGTTGGTCGGCGACGACGAGATTCCGGTGACCATCAAGTCGTCCTCGGCGTGGACAGTCAACGAGATGTACGCCGAGACGTACGCCAACGGCCGGGTCCTGTGCGCCGGTGACGCCGTGCACCGTCACCCGCCGTCCAACGGGCTCGGCTCCAACACGTCGATCCAGGACGCCTACAACCTGGCGTGGAAGCTGAAGCTGGTCCTCGACGGCACCGCCACGCCGAAGCTGCTCGACACCTACGATGCCGAACGCGCGCCCGTCGGCAAGCAGATCGTCACCCGCGCCAACAAGTCCATCGGCGAGACCGCCCCGATCTTCGAGGCGCTCGACGGGCTCTCCCCGCAGACCCCCGAGCAGTTGTGGGCCAACATCGAGGCCCGCAAGGACGCGACCGAGGCCGCCGGGAAGCAGCGGGCCGCGCTGCGCGAGGCGATCGCCTTCAAGGTGTACGAGTTCAACGCGCACGGCGTCGACCTCAACCAGCGCTATTCCGCGGAGAGTTCGACCGCGATCGTCCCCGACGGCACGCCCGACCCCGGCTTCGAACGCGACCGCGAGCTGTACCACCAGCCCAGCTCCCGCCCCGGCGCCAAGCTCCCGCACGCCTGGATCACCTCGGGCACCCGCACCGTCTCGACCCTCGACACGGTCGGCAAGGGCCGCTTCACCCTCCTCACCGGCATCGGCGGCGAGACCTGGCTGCGCGCGGCCGAGGCGCAGTCCCTGGACATCGCCACGGTCGTGATCGGCCCCGGCCAGGAGTACGACGACCCGTACGGCGACTGGACCCGCCTGAGCGAGGTGTCCGACGGGGGCGCCCTCCTCGTACGCCCCGACGGGTACGTCGCCTTCCGCCACGCCGACGCGGCCGAGAACGCAGAACAGTTGCTCACGGACGCGTTGCGACGCATCCTCGGGCACGGCTGACATTTCGCACAGGGGCATTTCGTACAGGGTAGGGAGCCGCAATGACCACTGACGTCACCGTCACGGACGAGGCCGTCGCCAGTCTGCGGGGGACGGCCGACCCCCGCCTGCGCGAACTGCTGACCGGCCTGATCCGGCATCTCCACGCGTTCGCACGGGAGACCGGCCTCACCCAGGCGGAGTGGGAGCGGGCGATCGGCTTCCTGACGGAGACCGGGAAGATGTGCACGGACACCCGGCAGGAGTTCATCCTCCTGTCGGACGTGCTCGGTATGTCGATGCTGGTGGAGACGATCAACGGCGACCGGGCCGCCGGATCCACCGAGTCGACGGTGCTCGGCCCCTTCCACATGACCGAGTCGCCGGTGCGTGAACTCGGCGCGAACATCGACCTGGTGGGCGGCGGCGAGCCGTGCGTGGTCAGCGGCCGGATCGTCTCCGGGGACGGCACCCCGCTGCCCGGCGCACTCCTCGACGTGTGGCAGGCCGACGGCAACGGCTTCTACGACGTGCAGCGCCCGGACGTCCAACCCCCGGGCAACGGACGGGGGTTGTTCACCACGGACGCCGAGGGCCGCTTCTGGTTCCGCACCTGCGTACCGAGCCCGTACCCCATCCCCACGGACGGCCCGGTAGGCGAACTCCTCAAAGCCACCGGCCGCCACCCCTACCGCCCGGCCCACATCCACTTCATCGCCTCGGCCGAGGGCCACACCCCGGTCACCACGCACATCTTCGTCGCGGGCAGCGACTACCTCGACTCCGACGCCGTCTTCGCCGTCAAACAGAGCCTCGTCGAGGACTTCACCCCGACCGACGACCCGTCCCTGGCACGGGAGTTCGGCATCGAGAACCCCTTCCGCCAGGCCCGCTTCGACCTCGTCCTGGACCGCGCGTGAAGGACTTCCTCGACTTCGCCTACGACGCCCGGCCCATGCGGGTCGTGTTCCGCCCCGGCGCCGCCCTGACCGCGACCGCCGGGGAGGTCGAACGCCTCGGTCTGCGGCGGGTGTTGGTGCTCTCGGGCGCCCGGGGTGCCGACACCGCGCGGGCGGTCGCCGATTCGCTGGGGGAGGTGTGCGTCGGGGTGCACGCGGAGGCGAAGATGCACGTCCCGGTCGAAGTCGCCGACCGCGCGGTCGAGTTGGCGCGCACCCTGGGCGCCGACGGCTGCGTCGCGGTGGGCGGCGGCTCGGCGGTCGGCCTCGGCAAGGCGATCGCCCTGCGCACCGGCCTCCCGCTGATCGCCGTCCCCTCCACCTACGCGGGCTCCGAGATGACCCCGGTCTGGGGCCTCACCGAGGACGGCGCCAAGCGCACCGGCCGCGACCCCGCCGTCCTGCCCCGCAGCGTCGTCTACGACCCGGAACTCACCCTGGAACTCCCGGTCCCGCTCACGGTGACCAGCGGCGTCAACGCGATCGCGCACGCTGTGGAAGCCCTGTATGCCCCGGACACCTCACCCCTGATCGCGCTCATGGCGCAGGAGGGCGTACGGGCGCTGGCGGGCGCGCTGCCCGAACTGGCCGCCGAGCCACGGTCGTTGGAGGCCCGGGGCCGTGCCCTGTACGGGGCGTGGCTGTGCGGCTCCTGCCTCGGCGCCACGACCATGGGCCTGCACCACAAGCTGTGCCACGTCCTCGGCGGCACCTTCGGCCTGCCCCACGCGGAGACACACACGGTGGTGCTGCCGTACGCGCTGGCGTACAACGCGCCCGCCGCACCGGGGGCGGCAGCCGCCGTGGCCCGCGCGCTGGACGCCGAGGACGCCCCACGCGCCCTGTGGGCCCTGGCGCGGCGGCTCGACGCACCGCGCACGCTCGCCGAACTCGGTCTGAAGGAGGGCGACTTGGCGACGGCTGCCGCGCAGGCGGTGAGCCAGGCGTACGCCAACCCCCGGACCGTCACCGAGGACGGGGTGCTCACGCTGCTGCATGCGGCGTACGAGGGAACACCTCCTGCGTAAACGGTCCGTCAGTGGTTCGTGCGGACGCCGTCCAGTGCGATGGCCAGGACGCGGTCGCGCTGGGCGTCGTCCACGAACTTCGTCCCGGTGACCCCGGCCACCAGGCGCAGCAGATCACCGAAGTCCATGTCCGTGCGGGCCGTGCCCGCCTTCTGCGCGCGCTCGAACAGCGGACCGCCCGCGGAGAACATCGACTCGCGGCAGGTCCCGAAGATCTCCGAGTCGTTGTCCAGCGCCTCGCGCACCGCCTGCTTGGTCACCATGTAGCCCGCGAAACGGTTCAGCCACGAGTTCAGTGCCTCCCACGGCTCCTGGTCGGCCACGGACAGAGCGACCTGGCACAGCGCGTTCACCTCGTTCGCGTAGACGCTCTCGAAGAGGGCCCGGCGGGTCGGGAAGTTGCGGTAGAGGGTGCCGATGCCGACGCCCGCGCGCCGCGCGATGTCCTCAAGGGACGCCTCCGAGCCGTGCTCCGCGAAGGCCTCGCGGGCGGCGGCCAGCAGGGCGTCGTAGTTGCGGGCGGCGTCCTTTCGGTGTGGTCTCTGGGCCGCGACGATCTCGCTGACGGGGAACGGCTGGGCCGTCACGGGTGCCTCCCTGGGGTGGGCGCGGTTGAACCGGAGGTATGCCTCCGCTATGGTGGAGGGGTACCTCCACTTTAGCAGTGTGGGCGCGTTCCGCCGTAGAGCCATGCGCGGGCGCACCCCCGTTCGCTTGTTCCGGAGAGGCTCTCGATGCCCCGCAAGTCCTCCCGTCTCACCTTCGCGGTCCTCGCGACCGGTGCGGGCGTGTTCTCCATGCTGCAGTCGCTGATCGCGCCGGCCCTGCCGACCGTCCAGCACGCGCTGCACACCTCCCAGTCCACCGCGACCTGGGTGATGACGGCCTACCTGCTGTCCGCCTCGGTCTTCACCCCGATACTCGGCCGCGTCGGCGACCTGGTCGGCAAGAAGCGCACCCTCGTCGCCGTCCTCCTGGCGGTGCTGGCCGGCTGTCTGGTCGCCGCGCTCGCGCCGAACATCGGCGTACTGATCATCGCCCGGGTCGTCCAGGGCATCGGCGGCGCGCTGTTCCCGCTGTCGTTCGGCATCATCCGCGACGAGTTCCACGCGTCCCAGGTCCCGGGCAGCATCAGTAACTTGTCCGCCGTGATCGCCGCGGGCGGTGGCGTCGGCATGGTGGCCGCCGGTCCCATCGTGACCGCGCTCGACTACCGCTGGCTGTTCTGGTTCCCCGTCGGCATCGTCGCCCTGACCACCCTCATCGCCGTGCGCTACGTCCCGGAGTCGCCCAACCGCGCCGACGGACGCGTCAACTGGCTTGGTGCCGTGCTCCTTTCGGGCTGGCTGGTCGCCCTGCTGCTGCCCCTGAGCCAGGCAGGCAGCTGGGGCTGGGGCTCCGTGCGGGTCGTCGGCCTGTTCGCCGCGGCCGTCGTCCTCTTCGCGGCCTGGCTGCTCTCGGAGGCCCGCTCCCGCAGCCCGCTCATCGACCTGAAGGTGATGCGGCTGCCCTCCGTGTGGACCACCAACACCGCCGCGCTGCTGTTCGGCGCGGGCATGTACTCGATCTGGTCCTTCCTGCCCGGCTTCGTCCAGACCCCCGCATCCGCCGGCTACGGCTTCGGCGCCAGCGTGACCGCGTCCGGACTCCTGATGCTGCCGATGCTGATCGCGATGTTCGTCTCCGGCGTGCTCAGCGGGCGCCTGGAACCGATCGTGGGCGCCAAGGCCCTGCTCACCACCGGTGCCGCACTCGGCGCGCTCGCCTGCGCGATCCTCGCCCTCTGGCACGACCAGCAGTGGCAGATCGCCCTCGTGGCAGGCATCTTCGGGCTCGGCATCGGACTGGCCTTCGCCTCCATGGCCAACCTCATCGTCGGCAGCGTCCCGCCCGAGCAGACCGGCGCCGCGACCGGCATGAACGCCAACATCCGCACCATCGGGGGCTCGATCGGCGCCGCCGTGACCAGCGTCCTGGTCACCGGCCACCTCCAGGCCTCGGGCCTGCCCTACGGCTCCGGGTACACCCACGGATTCGCGCTGCTGGCGGTGCTGCTCCTCGGCGCCGCGCTGGCCGCGCTCCTGGTGCCGGCGCGCCGGTCCGGCCGTAGCGGAGGAATGACCGTCGGAGGCTCCGAGTCGGCGCTCCTGAAGGCGGAGGAGGAAGCGTCGGTGATGGCGCCCGGCGCCCTGAACTGATCCGGCCGGTGTGCCAGCATGAACCGATGATCGAAGAGAGCGCGCGGCGCTTTTGCGCCGAACTCCTGGACGTCCACCGGCTCCGGCTGGCCGAAACCGCCGCTCCTCGGCTTACGCCTGAGGAGCGGCAGGCCATGAACCGGGTGTGGGACGCGAAGGTACGGGACAACCCGAGCTTCTTCGACGGGCCGGTCCTGGTGTGCGCGGGCACGCGGCGGGAGGGGCCGGACGAGCTGACCGTCTCCTGGGTCCGGACGACGTACCGGCACTTCGCTCTGCGCCGTGTCCCCGGTTGCACTTCGTGGTTGCCGTCCTTCTTCGTCGCCGTCCTCCAACCGACCGACGACGGACGCCTGTTGGTCGGCCGGATGTCGAACTCGACGGCGGCACCCGGGCGTTGGCAGTTGCCGGGCGGCTCCCTCGAACCGCCCGAGGGCGACGAACCGCTCGACCTCGCGGCCCTGCACCGCCACGCCGCACGGGAGTTGATCGAGGAGACCGGCATCGACACCCGGGCCGCCGACCTCACCTTCTGGAACGTGACCCGCGCCGGAAACGGCAGCATCGGTGTCCTGTTCCGCGCCCCGTCCCTCCCGGAGACGCGGCTGCGCGAGCGGTTCAAGGCGATGGCGGCGGCGGAGCGGGCCCAGGGGCGCGAACCGGAGCTGGACGACATCGCCCTGATCCACTCCACGGCCCAACTCCCGCTCCTGGTCGGCCCGCACGCGGACTACCTGGAGCCGATCGTCCGCCGCTACGAGGTGTCGGGCGGCGACGGAACGGGCGTAACGGGTGTCTCGATATGAGACACCCGTTACGCCGCCGGAGCGCTCAGGATCGGAGGCGTGTCGTCTGGCGCCGTATGCCTGTACGACTGCTGTGAAGAAAGGTGATCACCATGGCCCTCGCACTGCTCAGGCGCTGGCTGCCCAAAGGCGCCTCCGCCACGGCGGCGGGCCTCTCGCTCCCCCTTCCGCCCGGCGCGGGTGGCCTCGGCCGTGAGATCGTCGACCCGGTGGGCGCGCCCATGGCGTCCGCCGACGTGACGGTGACGGCCCTGGACTCGCACCGTGTCACCGCCTCCGGTACGACCGACCCGTACGGCTTCTTCCTCGCGGCCCTGCCGCCCGGCCGGTACGGCCTGCTCGTCTCGGCCCAGGGACTCCAGCCGCACCAGGAGACCGTGGAGATCGTCGCCGGAATCGCCGAGCCCACGGAGCGGGTCTGGCTCCAGCCCGGCCGCGCCCAGGAACTCCCGCCGCCCGGCACCTGGCTCTTCGACCCGCCGCACACCGCGATCCGCTTCATCGCCAAGCATGTCGGCATGGCCCATGTGCACGGCCGGTTCGAGCGGTTCCAGGGCGGTATCCAGATCGCCCAGGAGGTCGTCGACTCCCGGGTCCACGTCCGCATCGACGCGTCCAGCATCACCACCGGCAACACCACGCGGGACAACCACCTGCGCTCCGGTGACTTCCTCGACGTGGAGCGGTACCCGTACATCGACTTCGTCAGCACCCGGTTCTCCTACCGCGGCGGCAGCAAGTGGACGCTGCAGGGTTCGCTGACGATGCACGGTGTGAGCCGCTCGGTGAACCTGGACACCACCTACCTGGGCACGGTCAACGGGGGCTACGCCGAGGAACTCCGCTGCGCCGCCCTGGCCACGGCCGAGCTGCACCGCGAGGACTACACCCTTAACTGGCGCAGCATGCTGGCCCGGGGCATCGCCGTCGTAGGCCCCACCGTGCAACTGGAGTTGGACATCCAGGCGATGTACCGCACCCACGACACCCCGACGCCGCCGAAGTGACCCGGCACATGCGGTAGGGTTTACCTGCGTGTTCACCTGGAGTATCGGGTGCGGCGCGAGCGGGACGTGGCGCAGCTTGGTAGCGCACTTGACTGGGGGTCAAGGGGTCGCAGGTTCAAATCCTGTCGTCCCGACTTGAGAGAGTCGCAGATGAGGGGCGGTTTCGGAGAAATCCGAAACCGCCCCTTGATCATTGTTGGGGACCGGTTGGGGACCAACCTGCCTTGACCGGTGTCAGCGGGTGAGGACAGGCGTTGCGGGAAGCGTGCGCGGGGCGCGCGGGACGCTGAGGTGTGCGGAGAGTGCCGTACCGGCGGCCGTGATCTTGTGGATGTCCGGGTGCAGGTAGCGCTGAGTGGTCGTCAGCGATCCGTGGCCGGCGATCCTGCGCAGGACGTGGATGGGTACTCCGGCGTCCGCGAGCCAGGTGAGTCCGGTGTGGCGGAGATCGTGGCGGCGCAGGTGCTCGTAGCCGAGGCGGGTGACGACCTCGTCCCAGTGGGTCGCATCGCGCAGGACCGCGGTGGAGATGCGTCCTCCGCGTGGGCCGGTGAACAGACGTGCGTCGGGGGCGGGGCCGACGGAGAGGATGCGCTGGGCCACGAGCGGGCGGATCTCCTCGATGATGGGAACCTTCCGGGCGCGCTTGCCCTTGGTCCCCTTGTCGGTCAGTCCGCCGGGCGCGGGTGTGGTCTGGCGCCTAACCGTCCAGATCCACTGGCTGGTGTCGATGTCCCCGACACGGCACCCGGAGACTTCCCCGACCCGGGCCGTGGTGCTCGCGGCGAAGAGGACGACGTCGCCCCAGCCCCGGTACTGGTGGAAGAGGCAGCCACGAGTGCCGCGGCCAGCTGGACGAGTGTGTCCCAGTCGGGCAGGGCGAGGGCCCGTGGGTCGCGGAGTTCGTCCTCGGCCTGCTGGTAGAGCTTCTGCCAGCCGCTGACCCGCGCGGGGTTGACTTTGATGATGCCGTCGCGGACCGCCTGCTCCATGACGCGGACCAGGACGGCGATGGTGTTCTTGACCGTGGAGCGGCTGTGGTCGTCGACGATCCAGTTCTGGACGCTGCGGTCGACGACGCCGTTGGTGATCATCCGTACGGCGAGGTGGCCCAGGGCGGGGACCACGCGCATCCGCCATCCCGCGAGATACGGGTCGAGGGTTTTCAACTCCAGCCCGCGCAGGGCGAGATCCATGCTCGCGTCGCCGTATTCGGCGAGTTTCATGGTGGCGAGCGACGGGGATTGTCCGGCCTGCGCGGCTTCGATGATGTCCTGGAGCCACTCCTGCGCCTCGTCCTCGTCCGCCTTTCCCTCCGACAGGGACAGGCGCCACTTCGTAGCCGGATCGAACCAGCGGACACGCGCTCGATAGGGATGGGGGCGATCGGGCCGGTATTCGATGTCGGTGGAGAGCCGGACACCGACCGGAACAATGGCCTTCTCGGCCATCAGGCTTCCCTGCCCGGGATAGTCCGGCGGTTGCACAGCCATTCCTCGCCGTCGAGCGCGCTGTACATGACGACGCGTTCCGAAACGGAGACGAACGGCGGGCCCTGCGGTGGCCGGGCGGTGCGCCAACGGCGCAGAGTCGAGGCGTCCACGTGCAGACAGGAGGCGAGATCACTCGTCGAATACCAGGCGTTGGCCAGGAGGGTGGAACGGTTGTCATCTTGGACGGAGACAGTGCATCTGGCTACGGAATGCGCCGCGCCCTCCTGCCGCTTGCGCGACTGACGGTTTGTGGAAGTTTTTATCGGTTCGGGGGTGCAAGTGTGGTGGATCTCCCGGCGGTATAGAGCACCAAACGGGTACTGGAGAAGACCCTCCGGCGACGGGCGACGCGCAAACGGGGAACAGGGGATTCCACCTCTGCAGCGGTGGTGAGTTCTCGCCGATGGATCGATTCGCGGTGGTGCTCGGGGCAGACGTTGGACATGAATCGTCTGCAGAAACGCCGGTTTGGCTAACCGGCGATGTGCGGCTATGTTCCCCTTGCTCACGACGAGATCGCCGGAGCGCGGCTCGCACGGAGCGACGAGATTCGCGGGATACGTCGACGATCGCGTACATGCTTGACGTATAAGGTGCCGTGCCGATTCATGCCTTCCCGATGACTCATCATGTGGAGTGCGTGGCGATCCTCGAACCGGTCGCCAAGCCATCCTGACCTGCGGTTTTGTGCGTGCGCATTATGTATGGTATCGGCATTACGGGCGATGCCTTGACGCTGAGAGGATGCTCATTTGGCACTCGTTCTGATGGGGTGTCAGATCGCCTGTTGGGCAGGTCAGGCCCTGTCAAGGTGGCGAGTATCGCTGAAGCGCCGAGAGCAGGCGACGCTCTGCGCGGAGCTGCTCGTTCCTCATGGTGCTGAGCGCCCTCAGCAATAGGCGTGCCCCGGGGCACCGTTGCTCTCCCCGTCTGCCGAGGGTGAGCGGCACGGGGTAGGGGCCGTGCCTGGAGGGCACGGAGATGCTGTACGAGCCGACGATCGACAGGGGATGCCCCTTGATGTCCGGCAGAGCCCGGGGCGTGCGGGCCAGATTTTGATGATGGTGACGGGGCCGGGTGCGGCGAGGGCGGTGGCGGTGAGCATGGCGTCGATGGCGTACTTGTGGCCGTGCCAGGCCCCCGTCGGCCAGGAGGGCGGCGGCGTGGCCGGCGATCGACTCCGTGACCGGTTCGACGATGAGGCGGTAGAGGGTCTACTCCAGGGCAGGGCGTGATCCGGGGGTGGACCACCTCGACGAGGGTGGCCGCGGAGGTGATCACCCGCAGGTCGTCGGCGAGGGCGAGCCGGCCGGCGACGGTGCGGTCGCGCAGGACGGCCTTGGCGAGGCCCTCGCTGTCGAGGACGAGGGTGCCGCCTGGGACGGCGGGGGAGCGGGTCACGCCGCGTCCGCCCCGCCCTGCGTCTGCTCGGTCTGCTGCACGGCGTTGACCCGGCCCCCGCGCGGGCCGTATTCGGCAGGCTTTGGTCAGTAGGTTCTCGGCCACCTTGCTCCAGCCGTACAGTGCCATTTCCGAGACGCCGAGCGCGGCCGCCATGGTGCTGACGTTGATGACCGCCCGGCTGCCCCGCTCGGCGGCCCCGCTCGGCCATCGCCGGCGCGAGTACCGCCACCAGATAGTAAGGGGGCCTTCGCATCCAGTGCGTACACGGGCGTCAAACCCGCTCCGCGGCGTCTGCTCGGTGGACCCCGAGAGGGTAGATGCCCGCGCCGTTGACCAGGGTGTCCACCCGGCCATCGCCCAGCTCGACAGCTTGCCGAGCCAACTGTCGCACCGAGTCGGCGTCCAGCAGCTCGGCAACCACGAAGTCCGCCGTGCCACCGCGTTGCCGGATGGCCTCAACGACGGCCCCGCCGCGCCCTCGGCCCCGGCTCGCCACCAGTACGTGCGTGCCGCACTCGGCGAGCGTTTCCGCGGCGGCTGCTCCGATGCCGCAGGTCGCCCCGTCACCAGCGCGACTTTCCCTGTCAACGACGCGGTAGTTGCAGAGCCTGTGCCCGGGCTCGCGGCAGTCACGCTCAGTGATGTACGGACGACCTGCTCGCTTCCGCTCCGACCGAGTCGGCGACCCACGGGTCTCGGGGAGGCAGTCGGAGGGCGCCGGCGGCGACCTTGTTCGGTTTCGACGCGAGGCACCAGTCCCGTGGAGCCAGCAGGACGCTGAGGGTCACCGCGAGAACCAGCCAGAGTCGGAGGTCGCCCAGGACCTGCGCGTCGTTGGTCAGCCTCGGGGCGAGGTAGAGCGTGCCGAAGGAGACCAGGGACCAGACGGGCACGGGCCGACGCAGCCCCAGGGCTTCCCAGACCAGGGCGCCGAGCAGGAATCCCGCCGAGTAGTAGTCGTAGACGCCGGGATCCAGCAGGAGTCGCGCGCCGATGCCGAGCAGCGGCACCGCCACCCAGCGCCCTCGGAGGATCGCGGCCGCCCCGAGTACGCAGCCGAGCACGAGTTGCGCCGGCCGGTCCCACGACGGCGTCCCCGCCGCCGACACTCCGAGCGCGCGGAGCGCCGAGGACGGCTCGTTGACGATGTGGTACTGGGTCGCACCCAGCGTCGCGGGGTCGGCGACGACGAAGGGCAGCCAGGCCAGCAGCACGACGGCGACGGCGTAGAACGCGACATGCCGTCGTCGGTCGCGGGCCACGGCGAGAGCCAGCGGCAGGAAGACCAGAGCCCACGGCTTGGCGTCCACGGCCAGGCCCAGGCTCAGTCCCGCCAGTGCCGGGACGTCAGCGAGGACCGCCCGGATCGCCAGTGCCGCGAAGAGCAGCGCCAGCACGTCGTCGAGGTGGCTGTAGTGCACCGCCAGCGATGCCCAGACGATCAGGAACACCGCACCGGCGGCCGCGACGGTCATCCGCAGGGCCTGCGGGCGCGACCGCAGATCCGGCTGCCGGGCCAGCGCCGTCTGCTCGATCAGCCGCAGCACCAGAAGGCCGACGCTCATCATCGTCAGCTGGGCGGCGACGACTCCGCCGAGGTTCCCCAGAATCCAGGCGCAGAGAAAGGCCAGTGGTCCTATCTGCAGGTTCGGGTAGTTCGCATAGAGGTGCAGGCCCCCCGCCGGTGAGGCTCCGGAGCCCGAGAACAGCAAGGTGCTGCCGTTCGCGAAGTAGTGCCACGAGTAGCCGCCGCCGTGCAGGTCCGCCAGGTACCAGACCGTCGCCCAGAGTCCGAGGAACCACCAGTGCCAGGCGGCCTCGTTCCGCGCGGGGCGGCTGCTCTGATCAGCCATCCTCATGCCTTTCTGGTGGTCGACCCCTGCCTGGGATGACTCCCCTGACCGCTCCCGGGTTCCTGCACAACAGTGAGATTCGGGTATGGAGCGTCTGAAACTCGGCCTGGGACGGTGGGCCTGTGCGTCAGCGCCGGCTCATCACGCCGTCAAAGCCGGCATGGGAAACCGGCGGTCCGAGGTCGGCCGCCGATGTCCTTGTGGACAGCCGGCCGAACACCTCTGCGGCCGGCCCGGCGTGGTCTCTCACCATGTCCAGCCGTGGCCGCCGCTGTTGTGGGACAGGGCCAGGACGGCGGTGGCCACGGCGAGGTACTGGGTCTGGCGGCCCTGGCTGAACAGAGCCGCCAGGGCCCAGGCGAGAGCCGTGTACCACGGCATCGACCACGGTGCCGCGAGGACCCAGGCGAAGGCCAGCGCGAACGGCAGGGCGATGACGGAGGGGGCGTCCGGAGCAGCGCGGCGGCGTAGCGCCCACGCCAGCGCGAGCATCACCACCGGCCACAGCACGCTGACGATCGCCGCGGTCGAGTCAGGGCCCAGGACCGTGGTGGCGCACTGATCGAAGACCGCCCACAAGGAGGGTGCGGAGACCAGTCGGGAGGCCGCGGCGAGCGGGGGCAGTGCGTGCGTGCCGTAGGCGCCGTAGAGCGCGGTCAGGGTCAGCGCTGCCGCGCATGCCTGCCGGGCGGCCGGTCGCCAGCTGCCCGAACGCAGCAGCGGCCAGGCCAGCCCGACACCGAGCAGGCAGGCACTGATCTTCACACCGCAGGCAAGGCCGACCAGTCCTCCCACGATCAGGTCGTGGTGCCACCGGGCCGCCCTGCGGGCGAGGTGAACCGCGCAGACGGCCAGGCCTGCGACGAGGGTGTCCAGGTGCCCACCCTCGACCAGCACACCGATCAGCAGCGGATTGACACTCCACAGCAGGCCCGCACGGACCGGATCGTCGGCGGTCCGCAGCAACAGGTACCCGGTACCCACGAAGACGGCGGCGTTCGCGAGCATCAGCGCCCAAATGGTCAGCCACGGCCGCTCCTGGCCGATGAATGCCGCGGCACCCTGCCACCACGTCGCCACCGGCCCGTACACGGAAGGTGTGTTCCGCCACGCCTCGCCCACCAGGTGGGCGTACGCGCCGCCCAGCCGGGCGGGAGTCGTCACGTACGGGTCACCGCCGAGCGCGGCGATGCGGCCGTACGCGGCGTAGCTGGCCGTGTCGGAGGAGCCGACGGGGGTGAGGTTGGCGACGGCGAGTGTGGTCATGGCGCCGAGCCGGAACAGGAGCCGGGCATCTGGTCTCCAGCCCCCCTCATGGGCCTTGAGCATGCCCAGCGTGCCCCAGCACGACAGCACGATGGCCGCGATCGTGGCCGTCTGGGAAACGGTGCCGGCCATGGCAGGCAGCCGGAGCCAGGGGATCGGTGTCCTGAGCGTGTTGTGGTTGGGCGCGCTCGCGCCGACCAGAGCGAACAGTGCGATACCGGCCCCGGCCATCCACACCGCTGGACGCGGTATCGGCCGGTCGACGGCCATCGGCTTCCGCGGGGGAATTCTCCGCATCGGGGCCGCGAGACGCAAAGTCCACCCCTTGTGGTTGGTCGTCACAGTCACTCTCCGGGGTGTCGCTTCAGTTCGCGGCGAGGGCTGCCATGACGATCTTGCCCGCGAACTTGTGGCCGCCCTCGCTGCTGTCCAGCACCACGGCCGCCGCCGCATGGCCGCTCACCGCTCCCCCCGGCAGATTGCCCAGCGGTTGCCGCCGTAGCTCTTCGTCCGTGGCGGGCATCCTGTCGACGAACCGGGCGAGCACGGCCTCGGGGTCCGGGTCGGACTCCAACGCCTGGTGCATCCGGCGAGCGGTCATGCCCTGACGTCGGTGAGCGGGCAGGAATGAACGACTACGCCAGAGCCTATCGTCTACATAGCTGTAGACGATAGGCGGCTGCAGGGGGTTCCCGCAGCTCGTGTCCGGCAGCGGCTGTCCGTGGTCGCGGAGCGGGTCGACCTCGTAGCCTCGCTCCGCGCAGGTCGCGGACGCGGGGGAGCGCGTCGAGGGCCGAGCGCCAGGTGCCGGGGGCCGAGGTGCAGTCCGAGTCTTGCAGCAGGACAGTGCTGCTGCAGTCGAGGTCCGCGGTCACCGTGCGGTGGACTGACTCGGGTGTGGCCCGCGCGGTCCAGCCCTCGCCCAGCAAGTCCACAGCACGGGGGTGGGTTCGAGGCGCCGGGCTGCCGCGTGGGCGGCGGTGGACATGATGCCGTACGGCGGGCGGAAGAGCGTCGGCCGGGTGCCGGTGATCTCGGCGACCGTGCCGCGGGCGCGGGCGAAGTCGTCGTAGTCGCGCACGGGCCGCGCAGCAGCAGGGGCCGGTGCTGCCAGCCGTGGACGCCGATCTCGTGGCCCGCCGCGGCCATCTCGCGCACCACGCCGGGGGAGCGGTGGGCCTCGTTGCCGAGCAGGAAGAAGGTGGCGCGCACCCCGCGCTCGTGGAGCAGGCGCAGGAAGAAGGGGGCGGACAGCGGGTCTGGCCTGTCATCGAAGGTGAGGGCGACGGGGTCCGCGCGGCCGCGGCCGGACAGTCGCGGCGTGGTGCGGTCGCGCAGGGGCCCGAACGTGGAGACGACGGGGGCGCAGTGGACCGCTGCCAGTGCGGCGGCGGGCAGGGCGACCAAGCGCAGCGGGCGGGAGGTCGTCACGAGTGGTGCCCTTCCTGGTCGGGGGCGGGCGTGAGCCGGCCCAGGTCGAGGCCGTGGCCGTGGCCGTGGCCCAGGGTGCGCATCAGCGCGCGGGTCCGTCGTAGGTCGTCGCTACCCCGGTAGTGACGGCGCACGCCCACACCGCGCAGGCGGTGGCGTCGGCGACCGCGAGCCGCCGGGTGCGCAGGCGGCGGGGCCGGCCCTGGCCCGGCGGCGGGGCGCGGCTGGTCAAGGAGAGCCGGCCGCCGAAGGAGACGGCCAGATCGCGGGCGAGCGCGAGACCGATGCCCGTTCCCGGCCCTGCGGCACCGTAGACTGCGCTGTCGGCCGTCGGGGCCAGTCAGGTTGGGGACCCGCGCACCCCATCGGCCCGTGCAGCAGCTTCTTGAGGCGGAATACGTGACGTCGAGTGCGGCATCTCTTGTACCGGTCAACCCAACCCTCGGCGTCCTGCTCGCCGCTCTGCTGTTGGTGGCGGCGGCGGTCGCGGGCTGGTCCCGTCTCGATCCGCACCCGTACAAGAGCCGGGCCCGGGAGATCCTCCTTGCCGGCTTCCGCGCGGCTGTCCAGCTCGCCCTGGTCTCGGTGGTCATCACCTGGGCGGTCAAGTCAGTGCTGGGGCTCTTGGCGTTCCTCGCGGTGATGTTCGCGGTGGCCGTGCGCACGGCCGGGCGGAGAGTCACCGGCAACCACACCTGGTGGCTGACGGCCGCCCCGATCGCCGCAGGTGTGATACCGGTCGTTGTGGCGCTCCTTGCCACCGGGCTCGTCCCTTTGACGGGCGTCACCCTGATTCCGATCACGGGCATCCTCATCGGTGGGGCAATGACCGTGACCGTGCTTGCCGGACGGCGTGCCCTGGACGAACTGTCCCAGCGTCGCGGAGAGGTGGAAGCCGCGATGGCGTTGGGGTTCCTGGACCGGGACGCGCGGATGGAGATCGCACGTCCTGCGGCCTCCGAGGCTCTCCTGCCCGGTCTGGACCAGACTCGTACGGTCGGGCTGGTCACGCTCCCTGGTGCGTTCGTCGGCATGCTCCTCGGAGGGGCCAGCCCTGTGCTGGCCGGAGTGGTGCAACTGTTCGTCCTCATCGCGCTCATGGCTGTGCAGGCCATCGCGGTGGCGGTGACCCTTGAACTCGTCGCCCGGCGCCGCCTGTATCGCCCGGGACCGGACACCCGGACAGGTCCCCCGCGCACGGCCAGAAGGTTTCGCAGGGTCCCGGCGCCGAGCCGTCCATCCAAGTAGAGGCCAGGCCGGCCATGCGCGGTCAGTACGAGCGCGATCACGAACCTGGCCATGCGGCCCGGGCGTGGCAGCCAGATCCTGGCGGCTTATCGGCTCGGCATCAACGAGGGCAACGCCACTTTCGAGGCCATTGCCCCGGCCTGGGAGGTGCTCGACGCCGCCCGGTCGCCCTCGAAGGCGACGGCCGGGTACGGGGCTGGGTCGCAGCGGCTCCGGTCTTCGGCGAGGGCGCGTTCATCGGCGGCGTCGAGCACTCCGTTGCGTCTTCGCGAAGTGATCGTTGAAGGGAACGAGGCGCTGCCACTGCAAAAGGCGGGGCGCCCCTGCGCACGGGTGCGCCCCGCACTGGTTCCTGGCCCAATGCCGCCGGTAGCGGCTCGGAACTGCAGGACGCCGGTGTGAACGAATTAGGTCACGGACCAGGCGGTAGGTAGCCGTGTCCTCCGAGTGTGGTGACGCGAGGCAGGCGGCTGGGGGCGAGGTGTGTTTCGGCGGCGTTGGTGAGGCGACGGCGGAGGGCGGCCATGGTGACGGCGAGGGTCTTGGTGGAGCCGAACCAGTTCTCGTCCCAGATCTCGGGATACGGCCTCGCCCGCGTGTCGGGCGAGGAGGGTGAGCAGTTCGAACTCCTTCAGACGCAGGGGGAGTTCCGTGTCGTGCAGGTGGCAGCGGCGTGCTGTGGGGTCGATGACGAGGTCGCCGAGGTGGATCGGCTGGTCGGGGACCGGTGAGGGCCTGGCGGCGCAGGTGTGCGCGGAGCGGGCCGGCCGGACCCTGAGGCTGAAGGGTTTGACGAGGCAGTCGTCGGCGCCGGCGCCCAGGCCGGCGATGATGTCGATGTCGTCGGTGCGGGCGGTGAGGATGACGGTCAAGAGGTCCCGGAAGCGGGCGCGCAGGGTGCGGGCGACGTCGAGGCCGTCCATGGCGGGTGGGCCGAGGTCCAGGAGCAGGGCGTCGTAGGGGGCGCGGCCTGCTTCGGCGAGGGCGGCGGTGCCGGTGCGGCTTCAGGCGGTGGTGTAACCGTTGCCTTGCAGGCCGGTCTGGAGATGGTGGCCGATGACGTCGTCGTCCTCGACCACGGGGACTCGGAAGCGGCCGTTGTCGGGTGCGGCGGGCGTGCCCATGGCCGTCAGGGTAGACACGTCAGTTGTCGCGCGCCGGCTCACAGGTCGCGCAGTTCCTCGATGGCGGGGCGCCGGGCGCGGCGGATCCCGTTCAGGGCTGCGGCCAGTACGGCGGTCAGGGCGGCCAGTGCTGTCCGGGCGAGGTAGGCGCCGGGCACGGCCAAGCTGGCGGGCGGGGGGCGAAGACGCCGGTGAGGACCTTGACCAGCATTTCCGACAGAGCCCAGCCGATGAGAATGCCTCCGGCCAGCCCGGTGAGGGCCAGGAGGGGGCCTCGGTATGACGACGGCCCGACTCGGTCGACGCCGCAGTCAGGCGGTCGCGCGGTCAGTGGGCTCACGTGGGCAGGGGGGACGGAGGCCCGCCATAGGGAAGTGGGCGATATGTGTGTGCATGCCGCCATGGTGCCTGTGCGGGACGGGCGGGGTGGGTGACGCGCGCCGGCAGTCAGGATGCGTTCAGGTGCCCGGTGGCACGGTCGGACAACGTGACCTATGAAACGTGTGAGAGTCAGGTGGTTCCGCAGGCCGGTCAGCCCTCCGGTTCTCGGGGCCGGCTGCGTTCGAACAAGGTGCCCGAGGTCACCGTCTACTTCTGGATCATCAAGGTGCTGTGCACGACGGTCGGCGAGACCGCGGCGGACCTGCTGAACGAGAAGGCGGGTCTCGGACCGACCGGTGTGTCGGTGCTGATGAGTGCCCTGCTGGCAGTCGTCCTGGTGGTCCAGTTCCGCTCCAGTGCCTACCGGCCGGGCTTTTACTGGTCGGCGGTGGCGCTGATCAGCGTCGTCGGCACGCTGATCAGCGACAACCTCACCGACAACATGGGCGTGCCGCTGGAGGCGATCGCCACGGTTTTCGCGATCGTCCTCGCGGTCGTGTTCGCCGTCTGGCACCGGCGCGAGCAGACCCTGTCCATCCACCACATCGACACCACCAGCCGCGAGTCCTTCTACTGGCCGGCGGTCCTGTTCACCTTCGCACTCGGCACCGCAGTCGGTGACCTGGTGTCCGAGCGCATAGACCTCGGCTACTGGCTGTCCGCCGTGCTCTTCGCGATGGCCATCGCCGCGGTGGCCATCGCGCACTTCGCGCTGGATCTGGACGTGGTGTGGAGTTTCTGGATCGCCTACATCCTGACCCGCCCGCTGGGCGCCTCGATCGGCGACTGCCTCTCCCAGCCCACCGGCAACGGCGGCCTCGACCTGGGCGCCGTCGTGACCAGCTCTCTGTTCCTGGCGGTCATCCTCGGACTGGTCACCTACCTCTTTGTCACCCGCAGGGATGTCGCCGAACCGGAGCACCCGCCGGGGCACGCGGCCTGAGCCACGAGCCAGTCCGATACTTCCTGCCGTCATTTGCGGCCGCGCTCGACCGGGGTTCATCCCACCTGTGGAGAAGCACGCACAGGTGGTCGAGCGAAGGCAGGGGAGTTCAGCCAACAGGCGCCGAGAGTACGGCGCTGCTGGTCGTCGGGAGAGTGGGGTGTCGGCGGCGGTTGAATCAGAGTTCGGCCCGCCGAGAGTGGGGGACGACCGTTACGGAGGAGAGGTCCGTGTGTGCATGGAGCCATGCTGCTCGTGCTGCACGAGTGGGGCGAGTGGTACTCGGTGGCAGTCAGGATGCGTTCAGGTTCCCGCTGGCACAGTCGAGCAGTATGACCAATGAAACCTCTGAGGCTCAGGTGGTTCCAGGGGCGGGCACCCAGCAAGGAGGGCCCGCAGCGAGTCGGCGAGCAACCAGCCGAGGCGGCCCCACACCGCCTCTCCGGCACTGGGCAGGGAGCGACAGGAGAGCCTTTGCGTGGCCAGGAGGGGGAGGCCGCACCGGGGATCGGGCGACGCGAATTCACGCGCTCCGCAGATTGAATTCTGGGACGAAATTCCCAGAATTTCGGCCAAAGGCGTGTCCTGCATCACACGGGGTAATCTCGAGATCCCGCCCATAAGGTACGTCGCCCCCGGGTCGTAACAGGTGTACAGAAAGTCCTTGCGCAGGCCAAGGAAAGAATGAACAAGGAAAGAATAAAGCAGAGGTCATTCCGGGAATGCGAACCGTGCCGCGGATATCGCCCCCGGCTGCGCGGCCCGGGCGGGCTGAGCGATCGAAGTCATCCCGCCGTCTGGATCCGAGGCTGCGCTTGTCTACACAGTTGTAGACATTTACCGTTCCGCAGACGTGAGGGGCGCCCCCTCTATGCTGCCGCCCGTTCTATGTGAGGGTTACATGACAACTGTGACGACGTCCGAGAGCTCTCGGACGCATGTCAAGCAGATGCTGAACAAGGTTCCCGAGGTCACGATCTGGTTCTGGATCATCAAGATCTTGTGCACCACGGTCGGCGAAAGCTTCGCCGACTGGATCAACATGAACCTCGGCGTCGGCCTGATCAACACCTCATTGATCTTCACCGTGGTTCTGGCCGGTGTCCTGGGCTGGCAACTCACCACCAAACGCTACGTCCCGTTCGTGTACTGGCTCACCGTCGTGGTGGTGAGCGTGACCGGCACTCTGTACACCGACATCCTCACCGACAGCCAGGGCGTTCCCCTCGCGCTGAGCAGTAGCGTGTTCGCCGGGATCCTCGCCGTCGTCTTCGGGATCTGGTACGCCCGCGAGCGGACCCTGTCGGTCCACACCATCACCACCCGCCCCCGTGAGCTCTTCTACTGGCTCGCGGTCCTGGTCACTTTTGCCCTCGGCACCGCGACCGGCGACTGGACCCTGGAATTGACCGGCTGGACCCCGGGCGTCTCCGTGCTCCTGCCTCTCGGGTTGATCGTCACGATCGTCCTCGCATGGCGCCTCGGTGCCAACGCGGTGCTCTCCTTCTGGCTGGCCTACATCCTCACCCGCCCGCTCGGCGCCAACCTCGGCGACTGGCTCGGCTCGCCCAGCGGCGACGGCGGCCTGGACCTCGGCACCGCGGCGACCAGCGTGATCTTCCTGACCGCGATCCTCGCCACGGTCGTGTACCTCACGCTCAGCCGCAGCGATGTCATCGAGACCAACGACCTCACCGATACCCCACGAGCGCTGAACCCCGCGCGTGAGCGGATCATGCTCGGTTACTACGCCGTCGTAGCGGTCGCGACTGCGGCCCTTCTCATCTGGGCACACCACCAGCCCCACGCGGCCGCGGCCAGCGAGTCCGACACCCCGGCACCTGTGACCGCCCACCTCACCCCGACGCAGGCGACGTCGCCGTTCCCTCCGGCTGAGATCGCGAAGCTCCGCACGATCACAGCTGACACCCTGGCAAAACTCAACTCGGGCAACCAGCAAGCCGCGACCACCCGAGTGACCGACCTCGAGACCGCTTGGGACGATGGCCAGCCCACCCTTGAGCCCAAGAGCGAGCAGTCCTGGCACTTCCTCGACAGCGAGATCGACCAAGTCCTGACGTCACTGCGCGCTTCGAACCCCGACAAGGCCACCGAGGTCAAGGCACTCAACACCCTCCTCACCTCACTCAGCTAACTGGCCACGATGCCGGACTGCCTCGACGCATCCCCTGCGCCGGGGCAGTCGGCATTCCGAACCGCACCCGGCACATGGATCGCCAACCGCCGCGGCCGCCAGGCCGGCCAAAGGGCTGAGCGGGCACGGCATCGCTGTGGTCGAGGAACTGGTCGCCGACGTCCTGGTGACGGACCTGGCTGAAGCCATTCGGTATGGACGTGGTTCCGGTTGGCCGTGGCGCTCGTTTGACGTTTCGAGCGTCTGACGGGCCCTCCAGCAGGGCCGTAACTGCCCTCCGGCCTGGGATCACTCAAGTTCCTTTCTCCTATGACACCTTTCCGGCGACTCATCATGTGGAGTGTGTTGCGATCCTTGAACCGGTGGCCAAGGTGTCCTGAGCTGCGGTTTTGTGCGTGCGCTTTATGTGCGGTGTGGGCGTTACGGGCGATGCCTTGACGCTGAAATGACGCTCGTGAGCGCTCATTTGACGCTCTTTCTGATGGAGTGTCAGGCGTGTTGGCATGCTGGTCAGGCCGCCTGTAGCGGCGTAGGAACGGGTGACTCTTCAGAGAAAGAGGGGCCCAGCGGGGCCGGTAGATGGCATGGTATGCCCCGGTTCTGATGGAGTCGGGTTGCTGGACAATTGACCGTCCAGCAGCCTTCGGAGGCCGTGATGCCCCGCAGCTATCCGCCCGAGTTCCGCCGTAAGGTCCTCGTTCTCGTCGCATCCGGAAGGAAGGTCGCCGAGGTCGCCCAGCTCCTCGGCATCAGTGACCAGACGATCTATGTCTGGCGTTTCGCCAACACCTCATCGATACGGGGCAGTTGCCCGGCACGAACAGAGGCGACCAGTCCGAGCTTGCTGCGGCCCGCAAACGCATCGCCGAGCTGGAGGCCGAGTTGGCCATCCACCGCCGTGCTGCCGAGCTGCTGGGTGAGGTGACGTCCCCAAAAGGCGGTTCGAAGCCATCGGCGTGATGGCCGGTGAGGATCTGCCGGTGCAGCTGGCCTGCCGGGTGCTGCACGTCGCCGAGTCCGGGTACTACGCCTGGCGGGACCGTCCGCCGTCGAACCGCCTGGTCAAGCATGCCTGGCTGACCGAGGCCATCGTGGGCATCCACACCGCCTCCCGCGGCACCTACGGGACGCGTCGGATGCACGCACAACTCCGTCTGGGCCTGCGCATCCATGTCAGCCACGGCACCGTGGAGCTGCTGATGCAGCGCGCCGGCCCGCACGGCCTGCCCGGCAACCGGCGACCCCGCGCCAAGCACGTCACCCCCTGCGTCGCCGACCTGGTGGAGCGGAACTTCACCCGCCACGCCCGGGACCAGTTATGGGTCACCGACATCACCGAGCACCCCACCTTCGAGGGCAAGGTGTACTGCGCGGTCGTCCTGGACACGTTCTCGCGACGCGTGGTGGGCTGGTCGATCGACGCCTCGCCCACCGCGACGTTGACCACCAACGCCCTGGCCATGGCCATCGGAAACCGCTCCCGCGGCCGGTCGGCACCATCATCCACTCCGACCACGCAGTGCAGTTCGGGTCCTGGGCATTCACCCAGCGTGCGAGGGCCTCCGGCCTGCTGCCCTCGATGGGCTCCGTCGGGGACTGCGTGGACAACGCGATGATGGAATCCTTCTGGGCCCGGGTCCAGGTCGGACTCCTCGACCGCAGACGGTGGCGCACCCGGCTGGAGCTGTCCACCGCACTCTTCGAGTACCTGGAAATCTTCCACAACCGACAGCGCAGACACTCCGCACTGGGCATGCTCAGTCCGGTCGAGTACGAACTCCGCACCCCACCAGTAGCGTGAAACCAAGCAACTCGACTCCACCCAACTCCGGACAGTCCGGAGCCTCCATCAGACCCGGAGCGCTTCACCCAGCGAGTCGACCTCCTGATTGACGGCAGCCCTTGAGCCTCCCTGGCGGGCGCCGTGACGGTGCTTGACCCGGGATCTTGGACACGGGCCACGCAGCTGGGGCCGGGTTAGTTGACGTTGCTGGACAAGGCGCTCGTGGGATCGCCCGTGCGCCGTTCATGATCTACCACGAGGAGCCGAGCGAGAGAGCGACGGTCCCCGTGCAGTGGTGCCGGGCCGGTCGAGAGTTCGCCGTCTCGCTGCGCTGCTGCGACCTGGCACAGGTTGCCCGGGCGGCTTCTCCGTGTGCCGGGAACGGCTGGGAGGCCGGCCCCGGCACCGAGATGGTCACGGCTTGCGCGCGACTGCCCCGTACATCGCGATGTCCTCATCGCGTATGTTCTGCTCGCCCGTGCCGTCCGGGTGCCACTTGTGGACCTGGACGATGCCGGGTTCGACCAGCTCCAGCCCGTCGAAGAACTCGTGGGCCTCGTCGATGGTGCGCAGCCGCATCGGCATGTCGCGGGCCGCGTACTCGCGGGCGACGCGGCCCACCTCCTGCGGCGCGAACTCGGCGGTGCCGATCGACATCGCAAGGTAACTGCCCGAGGGGAGAGGCTCCAGCAGGCGCCGTACGACGCCCACCGCGTCGTGCGCGTCGAGCATGAAGTGCACGATGGCGATCACTGTCAGCGCCACCGGCCGGGAGAGGTCCAGGGTCTCGCGCAGCTCTGGCGCGTCGAGGATGGCGGACGGTTCACGGAAGTCGGCCTCGATGTACGACGTCCTGCCCTCGGCCGTGCTGGAGAGCAGCCCCTGGGAGAGGGTGAGGACGATGGGGTCGTTGTCAACGTAGACCACCCGTGACTCGGGAGCCACCTGCTGGGCGATCTCGTGCAGGTTCGGGGAGGTGGGGATGCCGGTGCCGACGTCCAGGAACTGGCGCACGCCCGCCTCCTCGGCGAGCCAGCGCACGGCCCGGTTCATCCAGTCCCGGTTGGCGCGCATGTGGATCGGGAGTGCGGGCCACTCCCGGGACATGGCGTCGCCCGCCTCCTTGTCGGCGGGGTAGTAGTCCTTCCCGCCCATGATGTAGTCGTAGATCCGCGCGGAGTGCGCGTGTTCGGTGTCGATGCGGTCGGCCGGCCATCCGTTGTCGGGCAACGCCGTGTCTCCCATGCGAGTCGTGGAGGTTCGGGATGAACGCTCAGTAAAAACAATGGGGGTTCACAGAAGGAAGTCGGCGTCACCCGCCTTCACGCCCGTGACGAAGCTCGTCATTTCGCGGGGTGTGAAAACCAGCGCCGGGCCGTCGGGGTCGGTCGACTGCCGTACGGCGACGCGTCCGTCGGCGAGCTTCTTCACTTCCACGCAGGCGCCGCCGGCGTCGTCGCTCCACGGCTTGGTCCAGCCGCGTGCGCCCAGGTTCCGGGACGGTATGCCGTTGCGTATGTGGTGGTGCACGTCAGAGCTCCTTGCGAATCGCACCGAGGACGGCCTCGGTCTTGCGGGCGGGCGCCGCCTGGGCACCCAGCCGGTCCAGGGCCTCGCGGTACACCACGACGTCGTCGCCCTTGTCCAGATAGACAGCGCCCACCAGGCCGTTGAGATAGACGACGTCGGGCAGTTCGGGTGCCCGGAACCGGAAGAGGTGGAACGCCCCGGCTCGCATGGCCGGGTGCGGGCCGTTGGCGAACGGCATGATCTGCAGAGTCACATGAGGCAGCCGGTTGACCTCGATCAAGTGGGCGACCTGGGCGCGCATCACCGCGGCACCCCCGACCGGCCACTTCAGCACCGTCTCGTCCATCACGACCCACACCCGCGGCGGCGCTTCGCGGGTCAGCAGTTCCTGGCGGCGCATACGAAGGGCGACCCGGCGCTCCGTGGCCTCGGTGGGGGCGTGCGGGTTGCCCGCGCCGAGCAGGGCCCGTGCGTACTCCTCGGTCTGCAGCAGCCCGTGGACGAACTCGTTTTCGTAGGCGCGGACCTGCAGCGCTGCCTGCTCCAGGCTCAGGTATGCGGCGAACCAGTCCGGCATCACGTCGCGGTACGTGTGCCACCAGCCGCGCTTGCTGGCCTCGCGGACCGACTTCAGGAAGGTGTCGATCTCCTGACGGTCCGTCACCCCATAAATCTGCAGCAGCTTTTCCGCATCCGCCAGGCGCAGCCGGGCGACCTTGGCGGCTTCCATCCGGCGGATCGTGGAGTGGCTGACACCGATGGCCTCGCCCGCCTGCTCGTACGTGAGTCCTGCCCGGGTCCGCAGTTCCTCCAGCTGGCGGCCGAGGATCATGCGCAGGACGGAGGGGACGCCGCCCCAGTCGGTCTCTGCGGTCACGGTCTATCTCCCTTGCGCCTCCAGCTCCGGGCGGAAGTCTGGCAGGTTTCGCTCTTCACCGACTCTTTCGATCACTTCCTGCCGGAAGCAGCATGCACTTCGCTACCTGCAATTTTCAACTTGCCGGTTGCGATGCGTTGTTGGCAGATGCCACAGTAAGAATGTCGTCCCGGCTCGTCGAAGAGCGAGACGGCGCAGTCCAGTTGGGGGAAACAGGGCTGCGACCTGCGTTGGTCCGGCAGGGCCGACATCCGCGCCTCGTGTGCGGCCGGTCGGCGCGATACCGGCACCGCCCAGGGTGCGAAGGCACACGAAAGGCGTACGGCGATGGCTCCGCCCTCTTTCCCCCAGCCGTTGGATCGACCTCCCGGAGGCGGGCGCCTTGGCCGACTCCCTGGGCCCCAAGGCCCCGGCCGGCTCGTCTCCGGGAAACAACACCCCCGCCACAGCCATCTGTTCGGCCTGCCTGCGACCCCGGCGTCAGTCGGTCTGGCCCGCAGAACCGTGGACGAACAGCTCATCGCGTGGGGCGTCCGCGAAGCCGTCCGGGACAACGCTGTCGTCGTGACCTCCGAACTCGTCACCAACGCGCTCACACACTCCGCGAGCGACTGGATCGTCTGTGAGGTGCGGAGCACGGATGGAGTCCTCCGGATCGAGGTCGAGGACCAGAACCGTGGTCCCACGCTCCCGGTACCCGGTCGGCCTGGCCCCGACGACCAGGGCGGGCGCGGTCTCCTGCTCGTCGCAGAGCTCAGCAGCGACTGGGGAACGGCGGACATCCCGCACCGGTCCGGGCGGATCGTCTGGGCCGAACTGGCCACGGACGCCGACGAACCCGTCCCGCCCTGACACCTGCCTGGCCGGCCCCAGCTCCCCGCCCGGCCCATCCCCCCACCCGGCCGAAGGGTCACCCCCCATGTATCGATCGCACAGCCGCGGCCCGATCCCGTCTCTCTCCGAGCCGTTGGCTCGCGGCTTCACTCCGCCCCCGAATCCCGCCGAGCCGCCGACGCACGACCGCATCCGGTCCGGACGCCTGGTGATCCCCGCGCCGTTACGCGCGAGCCTCGGATACGACGCCGTGGGCATGCCCCGGGAACACGGGGAACGCATCCTGGACCGTCTGCAGCGTGTTGGCTGCATCTTCGCCGACGCCCGGCGCTGGTGGTGGATCGTGCCGGCTGGTTCGCACCTCGGCGTCATCTGGCCGCCGTTCATCAGCTATGCGATCGGCGCCCAGGTGGCCGACCCCTCCTGGACGAGCACCCGCCCGAAACCGGGCCGGGAGCATCCCTGTCTGATCCATTCCCCCGAGACCGGGCAGCCCTACACGCCGCCGATACCCCTGTACTTCCTCACCTGCCGCGTCGCAGGCAGCACTCCGCTCTGGTCGCTGGACGCGTCGAACTGACCAGCCGCATCCGGCATCGCGGCGATACGGCGAGGGCGGCTGGAGACTTCCACGGACACCGCACGTAAGGCGTTGACGCTCAGTGGAGCGACGAGTTTCCAGCGCTTGGTGAACCGGCGCGTATGGGCGAGGACGACGGGGTGAGAGCAGGAACATCCCGGCAGAGCCGCCGACAGCCCACCGCGACGCCAGGGCTGGGCCGTTACTGATGGCTCTTGGAAGGTGACGCAGAGCCAGATGGCGATCGCGGTGACGGTGAGGGTGCCGTCGAAGACGTAGGCGCGTTTGATGCCACAACGGATGTCACCGGGCGGGGGTTGGTGGCGGAGATTGCCTCCTGGCAATGGCAGGACGCCATCCGCGAGCTCAGGCGCAAAGTCGCAAGGTCTCATGCCGTGACGGGCCCTGGCGAGTCGGCCTCTTGTCTTGGCGGCGACCGTTGGACGCGCGTCACGGACGTGCCCCATGGGGACCAGACGGTGTCCGCGCACCTGAACGGTACGCGCGGCGCCACACAGCAAGCCCCATGATTTCTGGCCGTATGTGCAGACAAAAGGAATGGCCCATACTCCTGGGGGTCAGGGGGTCAGGGGGTCAGGGGGTCAGGGGGTCAGGGGGTCAGGGGGTCAGGGGGTCAAGGGGTCAAGGGGTCGCAGGTTCAAATC
>NZ_JBHXME010000097.1:0-6112 GCF_042721125.1 Streptomyces sp. NPDC058469 | reverse complement strand
ACAAACACCCCCCCCCCTGCGCGCGGGGGGGGTCGGCGCGCGCGCGGCCCCCCCGGCGGGGCGGCCGGGGCCCGCGGGGCCGCCGGCGCACAAGGGGTCAAGGGGTCGCAGGTTCAAATCCTGTCGTCCCGACTTTTCGAAGTGCAGGTCAGGGGCCGTTTCGGAGGAGATCTGAAGCGGCCCCTTGCGCATTCTTGGGGACCACTTGGGGACCGGTGCACTTGACGGGGCTGTGGCGCTCATTGACCCGGTCAAGGTGCGCCACGGGGCCGTTGGTAAGGCGCAGAGCTGGCGGTTCGTGGAGTCGTCTATGTGTTTCCGATGACGCATCACGTGGAGTGCGTCGCGACCTTCGAACCACCTCGAAGGGTTCCTGACCTGCGGTTTTTTCGTGCACATTGTGTGTGGCGTGGGCCTTACCGGCGGCATCTGGACGAGTCCTGCCGGTCACGCCGCCGGGTCTGCACCAGCGAGGTGCCGGCCCTGTTCCAGGTCAGCCGATGGGCCATCAGCAACGCTCCGCTCGACGTGCGGCCGCTCTTGAACGGCGACGGATTCCGTCTCGAGCCAGCCCTGAGGAAGTGCCGAACTGTCGGCGCCCTCGTGGTCTGCGTCCCCCCAACCGGCGAATCTACCGCGCAAATTCCGCACGGCTCCACTTGATGCGAGACGCCTTCTCGGTGATCGAGAAGGGCTCCATGAAGATGATCGCGGCGACGATCCGCACCGTCATCGCGCAGACCACCACCGAGGCCGTCTGTCGCCCTGCGTGATCCGAAGCCGGAGGGACCCAAGACGTATCTGCAGGGCTGGGGCCTGGAGGCAGAGAACGGACGCTGGTCGTACGGGCTCCGGCCAACCTGTTCGTTCGGTTTCGTTCAGTCGTCGGGCGACCGGTAGCGAATCGACGCCAGCGGCTCGCGCTCGAACAGGAACGGCTTGACGGCCTCCTCACGGCCGATCGAGGGTTGGACCCGTGTCGGGGCGCCGCGGTGTGCGGCCGGCGCGAGTGGCTGGGAGTCTCAGCGCGCGCCCTTGCGGAGTAAGTCGCGTGGCGAGTGGTGGGCGCCAACCCGGCGCCTGCAGGTTGCACAAAAGCCTGTGCACATGAAATTATGCATGCCGTGTCAGGAGAACCCGGGTTGAGAGAGATCGCTGATCTGGCGGCTCTGAAGACGCTCAGTCACCCACGCCGGTACCAGATCTTCCAACAGCTCTCCCTGCTCGGCTCGGCCACGTCGGCGATGCTCGCGCGAGAGCTCGACCTCAACACTGGGGCTACCAGCTACCACCTCCGAGAGCTGGCCCGGTACGGCTTCATCGAAGAGGTCTCCAAGGACGCTCAGGTGCATGGGCGTGAGCGGTGGTGGCGGGTCGTCCCCGTCGATCTCCGCTTCCCCGAGCGCAGCAGGCAGAGCCCGGAGATGCGCCCCGTCATCGACGAGATGAACCGCCGGGCCTACGCGGCGGACCTCGAGTTGTTCGAGCAGCTTCGGCGGCAGAGTGACGATCTTGAGGAGTGGGCCGATGCCTTTCTCTACTCGCGGGGTTCGATGCGGCTGACCTTTGATGAACTGCGCTCCTTTTTCGAGGACTACATCGCCCTGCTCAACCGCTACAAGCGGCCCGACGACGAGGTCCCTGCCGGTGCGCGGACCATGCTGACCCGGTTCTTCGCCCTCCCGGCACCGGATCCAGAGCAAGTTGCGGGAGAAACCAACGAGACCGTCGTATCTGAGGCCGAGTTCGAGCCCGCGTCAGAAAGGGAAGAAAGCCCGTGAGGATGAAATCCAGGGGCAGGTCGACCACACCGGAGAATTCGATCGGCCAGGCCGTGACGCTCCAAGGCGTTACCAAGATCTATGGGCGCGGAGCTCACGCAGTCACTGCTCTCAACGAGGTGTCCGTCACGATTCCACGCGGCACCTTCACGGCCGTCATGGGCCCGTCCGGATCCGGAAAGAGTACGTTCCTGCACTGCGCTGCGGGCCTGGACCGGCCCACCTCCGGCTCCGTCAAGGTCGCTGACCGCGAGCTGACCGGAATGGACGAGACCGAGCTGACGCATCTGCGTCGGCAGCGGGTGGGCTTCGTGTTCCAGGCATTCAATCTGGTCCCCGCGCTCACGGTCCGTCAGAACATCACCTTGCCACTACGACTGGCAGGACAGCGCACCGATCGGGGATGGCTGGACGAGATCATCCACCGTGTCGGGCTGACCGGTCGTGTCGACCACCGGCCTTCACAGCTCTCCGGCGGTCAGCAGCAGCGGGTGGCCATCGCACGGGCGCTCATCACCCGTCCCGACGTCATCTTCGGCGACGAGCCGACCGGTGCGCTCGATACCGTCACCGCCAAGGCGATTCTCACGTTGTTGCGCAGCTGCGTCGACGAGGCCGGGCAGACGGTCGTCCTTGTCACCCACGATCCGGTTGCGGCCGCCTATGCCCACCGCGTCCTGTTTCTCGCCGACGGCCGGGTGGTTGACCACTCGGACAGTCCGACGGCCGACCAGATCGCTGAACGTATGACGCATTTAGGAGCATGGTCCTGATGATCCGGTATGCCTTCAGCACCCTTCGGTACCGCAAGGGGGGCTTCATCGGAGCGTTCCTCGCGCTGCTGTGCGCCGCCGCCCTTGTTACTGCCTGTGGAACTCTGTTGGTGACGGGGTTGACCGGGAAGATCGAGACGGAACGCTACGCTGCAGCGTCCATCGTGGTGGGCGGGGACCAGAACGTCCACCAGGTGAAGGTGAAGAAGAAGCACGGTAAAACGAAGGTCAAGCACAAGGCCAAACCGCTCGACGAGCGGGTCTGGCTGCCGGCCGGCGTCACCACGAAGATCGGAGCCGTCCCGGGCGTCAAGGCCGCGGTGCCCGAACTGGACTTTCCCGCCTACCTTGTTACCGGGCAGGGGAAGATCGTCTCGGGGCCGGACGGAAAGGCATCGCTCGGCCACTCCTGGAAGTCAGCAGCGTTGACTCCGTTCGCGTTGGTGGCAGGTAAGGCGCCTCAGGCGAGTGACGAGGTCGTGCTCGACAGGGAGATCGCCTCTCGGACCGGCTTGAAGACCGGCGATCGGGTCACCGTGCAATCCACGACGACGCCGGCCACCTACCGAGTCTCCGGCATCGCGGCCGCGCAGGCCGGTGATCTGGGAGAACAGTCATCACTGTTCTTCTCTCAGCAGGAGGCTGAGCGGCTGAGCGGACGCGCTGACCAGGTGGCTGTCGTCGGGGTGATCGCCGACGAAGGTGTCGACCGGGCGCAGCTCAAGAGTGCCATCTCTCAGGCTCTCGACGGCACCACGGCCCAGCTGCACGGCGCCGACGATCGCGGAGCCGTGGAGTTCCTCGGCGCCAGCAAGGCCCGTGTGCAACTGATCAGCATGGGCGGTGCCATTGCTGCGGTCTCCCTGCTGGTTGCCGTCCTCGTGGTGGTGGGGACCTTCGCTCTCTCCATCCAACAGCGCTACCGGGAACTGGCTCTGTTGCGCGCAGTCGCTGCGACACCCCGGCAGATCCGCGGTCTCATCGGCCGCGAGGCCGCCATTATCGGCTTGGTCGCGGGGGCCGTCGGCGCAGTCGCGGGGTTGCCGATCGCCGTTTGGCTGCACGGAAAGTTCGTTGACTTCGGCACCATCCCCGAGACATTGAAGCTGACTCTCAGTCCCTATCCGATGCTCGCTGCAGTGGTGATCACTGTGCTCGGCGCGTGGATCGCTGCCCGGGTGTCGGGTCGGCGGGTCGCGCAAATTCGCCCCGCAGAGGCGCTGTCCGAGGCCGCGATGGAGACCCGGCCTTTCGTGATGCGCCGGTTGGTCGCCGGAGCGATCTTCCTGGTCGTCGGCATTGTGCTGTTGTTCGTCTTGAGCGTCCTGCACACGGAGCCGGCATCCGCGCCCGTCACATATCTGAGCGTGATCATGCTCTCCACTGCCGTGGCACTGCTGGGACCGGTCATCGCACGGGCCGGCATCGCTGCGCTCAGCGGACCGTTGAGGCTGTCCCGGATCAGTGGATATCTCGCTGTGGCCAACAGCCGTACCAACCTGCGACGGTTTTCCGGTGCCCTCACTCCTCTCACGCTGTTGATCGGTATGACCTGCACCATCGTCTTCGTCCAGTCGACCTTGGGGCACGCATCCCAGAGCCAGGCCAGGGAGGGGAACCTCGCGACGTACACCCTTGCGTCCTCTGGGCCGGGAGTGCCCGGCTCTGCGGCGAACAAGGTGCGAGAACTGTCCGGCGTCAGCACGGTGACCGAGGTCGTGCGCAGCACGGTGCGAGTGGGCCTGGACAAGTTCCAGATTCAGGGTGTCACCCCGAAGGGCCTGAGCAAGACCGTGGACCCGGGCGTTGTGTCGGGCTCCCTGAACGGGCTCGGTCAAAACGGCATGGCTGTCAGCAAGGTGGCCGAGCGCATCGTCGGAGGTGTGGGCAGCAAGGTCAAGGTGACCATGGGAGACGGCACCCGAGTGCGACTCACCGTGGTTGCGGTGTACGACCGCGGCCTGGGCTTCGGCGACCTCACCATGGCCCATGACTTGGTGGCCGCTCACGTGGACAATCCGCTGAGTTCCGCAGTCCTCGTCAAGACGGACCGGACGAAGCAGGACCTGGCCAAAGCGGTGCACGGTTATCCGGGAGTCCAGGTACTCAGCGGCGATCAGGTGGACTCGCTCCGTGCGGACCAGCAGCAGTCCAATGCCGCGGTCAACTTCGTGGCGATGGGCATGATCATCGCCTTCACCGCCATCGCCGTGGTCAACACGCTCGCCATGTCCACCACGGGCCGCACACAAGAGTTCGCGCTGCTACGGCTGGTGGGCACCACTCGGCGACAGGTGCTCCGGATGCTGCGTCTGGAGTCGCTCGCGATTGTGCTGCTTGCGGTGGTCGTAGGCACACTCATCGCGATTGCGACGCTCACCGCGTTCGCCATCGGTATGACGGGCAGCGCGGCGCCCTATCTGTCCACGTTCATCTACACAGCTGTCGTCGCGGTCGCCGCGTGTCTTGCTCTCGCAGCGACGATGATCTCGGCTCGGGTCTCCCTGGCCAGCAAGCCCGCGGACGTGATCGGGTCCCGGGAATAGTTCCGGTAGCGGACCGGTCGGAGCTGAGCACTCGTTGCGACCCGTGCGATCTTGGTCGCGGTCTGGTCGCAGGTGGTGAGGCGGGCTTGGAGCGCACGTGTCACCGAATCAGTATTCGATTAATTCACTAGCCGGGGAGGGGGGTTTCTCGTACAGTTATGTGCGATACATCTGTTGGTTTATGAGTCTCATTGAGCGTAGTGGTGCGACTTTGGTATGAGGGTCCTATTTGATGCTGTGGTCTGTTTCTGCTGTCAAGGGCCGAAAATCGGCCACGCTTTGTCAGTGCGGGTGGAGCGTGGCGTGTGAAGTGACCTCGTAGGCGCCGACACTTCCATTTTATGCCGCGAGGTCCAGCCGTTGATGGAAGCGGGTCCTTGCCTGGTACGGCGTGATGTAGCCGATGGTCGAGTGGAGCCGCTCCCGGTTGTAATACTCGGCGATCCACCGGAAAACGTCCTGTCGAGCTGCGGCCCTGGTCTCCCATACGGTCGTGCCGATCTCGGCTTTGAGGATGGCGAAGAAGCTCTCCGCTGCAGCATTGTCGAAGCATGAACCGGTCCGGCCGGTGCTCTGACGGATGTCCAACTCGGCCAGGAGTTCCCGGAATTGGCGCGACGTATATTGAGACCCGCGGTCCGTGTGGAAGATGGCGTTACCAGCCGTGTGGCCGCCGATATGGGCCATTCGGATGGCGTTTTCTACCAGTTGAGTCCGCATGTGGTCGGCCATCGACCATCCCACTACCTCGCGCGTGCACAGATCGATGACCGTCGCCAGATACAGCCATCCCTCGGCCGTCGGCAGATAGGTGATATCGCCGACGAGTCTCAGACCCGGCATCGGAGCCGTGAAGTCCCGCAGAAGCAGATCCGGCGCGGATGGCGCGGCGCGGTCCTGTTTCGTCAGGCACCGCGACTTCCGTCGCGTTATCCCGGCAATCTCCCGCTCCCGCATGATCCGCGCGACCCGTTTGTGGTTCACGACGTGGCCCTGGTGGTGCAGTTTCTGC
>NZ_JBHXME010000096.1:0-42057 GCF_042721125.1 Streptomyces sp. NPDC058469 | reverse complement strand
CCCCCGGGCCATGCACTCGACAAGGGGAGGTAGTCATGCCAACTCCGAAGGCCGGTAACCCCGTTGCGGGGCTACGAAGACGGTAATGGGGGGGGAACGAACCCCCTGGCCACGAGGTTGGGGACTCAGCGGGCTCAGGAGAACTCACGGGATGTCGCACAGGCAGTGCGTCGCACATCCGGAGCATGTCCTGAACGACCGCCCCCTCGGCTGAGGCGCCGAGAGGCTTAGACCACCGTTAGCGCCCGTCCTCTGTCGATCACGCCCGAGAGCGAGAGCGACGGACGGTGAATATTCTGGCCAACGATTTCAATAACCGCTGCAACACTGTAGGTGGCTCCGCCAGGGCAGCGATACGCACCTTCGTGAAGGCCGTCAGTTAGCCAGCAGAACTGGAACCCAAACCGTGGGCCAGGTCAACCTGTCACCCAAACCTGCAGCAGACCCTCCATCACGCGCAGCCACAAACGGACACACCGACCCACACGCGCAGCCGTAACAGAAGGCTCCGAGCCGTGCGCGGCCGCTGGCGGGCCTCAGCCCACTCGCATATCGCTGCGGTGACGGCCGTCATATAAATACGATCAACGCCCGGCCGTACGACGGGCTGAAGCCCGGGCGGCGTCGACCTCACCGGCGTTGGTCAGGAGCCGCTCGCCTTGCCTAGAGCAAGCTTGGCCCGCACTTCAGCGCGGTTCTGTGACACGGTTCGGGTCGATATGGTTCTCAACTCCGCACGGACACGGCAGCAGGACCTGCCCGTCCGAAGACGGCCGTGGCCGCAGCATCCGCCAGCCTTTGCGGAAAACCGTGACGAATTGCAGGGCTGTTTTGGGGCTGGCGCCGGACTCATGGCGAAGGTACAGATGTGCACTGCGTAGGAGAATCTGCGGAACATGGGGCCACGCGCGCTGATAGATCCTCAGTCGCAGTAGTTCCGCCAAAAGCACCAGCTCGATCCGCGGCTCGCGGGTGGCGCGGGACTTTGCAACGAATCTCTCCAGGATTTCTTCTGCAGTCTGGACGTTCCCTTGACGCCGGTGGAAGCGTGCTCGCGTGCCAGCCAGAAGGGTCCTGCCGTTGCTGTCGTGATCGACTCTGTCGAAAGCCTGCTCGGCCTGATCTAGATGGTATGCGGTGTCTTCGAGGGTTCCATGATCGACGAGGATCTCCGCCACGCGCTGGTGGTAAAAGCCGTGGCTGGCGATGTAGCCGTCGTGTTGGCTGTCGGCTTCAGCGAAGAGCTCGATGGCCCGGTAGTGGTCGCCGCTGTCTGCTGCCAGTCGGCCTAGGTAGTGGTGAGCCGCGGCCATGGCCTGCTGAACGTGCGGGTCGTTGGGAAAGTCCCGCGCGCTCGCGACAGCGTTCTCGAAGTGCTGGCGGGCCATACGGGGATGGCTGTAGTAGTAAGTGAGGCCCAGGCTCCTCTCGAAGTCAGTGCGGAATATCTGCAGCTCCTGATTGATGAGAGGCCCGCATATCTGCAGAACCTTGCGCGCCTGCGCGTATTGACCGATGTCGACGTGGAAGCGGGCCAACGTCAGCAGGGCGGTGACTTGCTCTTGGGGTTGTTGCGCAGTGTCTACGGCACGTTCGATGTAGTGCCGACGATCGGCTGAACCGTTGAGCACGCCAGCCTGGAAACGGGCGGCGGCAAGGTACTGCGGGGAGACGCTTGCCCCGCGTTGTTCCAGGATGTCGATGAGCTGCAGGGCTTCTCGCAGGAAGTCGTTGTGTCCTCGAAATCCCTCGGTTTCGTCTTCAGCATCGTCCTGCTGCAGGCCGGCTGCCCCAATCGTCAACAGTGCTTCGAAGGAGAGATCAAGCAAAGTTGTCAGATCCTGCGTCTGGCATCGTCGCTGCACGACGAGCGCGAGTCTGACCAGGTTGACCAGTTCCATGAGTTCGGAGCGTTGCCGAAAGCGCTCGGGGGAAGCCATCGCCTGGTGGATCCGGTCGGCCCACTGGCGGCGTCCGGCATCTGCGATTCGCTCCGCCCAGCGCCCGGCCGCTGGGGTGTCGTCGCTCATGAAGCCACACCCTCCTGCTTGGGCACGATGTACTCGTACAACAGGCTGTGAATGGCGTAGCGCGTGTGCTTGGCCGAGGGCTGGACCAAGCCAAGGCGGTGGGCATGTTCCAGAACGTGGTCGAACTGCTCCTCGTCGAGGCCGGGGTTCTCCTCACGCAGCACGTCGTAGGTCAGCGAACCCCCTCGCCCGCGGGTGCAGAAGGCGAGCATGAGGTTGGAGGCTTCTTCTGGTGATGTGCGCAACGCGAGTTCGTCGAGTGACTGGTCGTAGAGCCAGTGCCGCACGTCGTTGCCCGTCCGGCGTGCGGCGTCGGTGAGTTCATCGATGATGCGCGGCAAGGAACGTGCCGTCTCTCCGTAGCGTCTAGAGATCAGCTTGACGAGGAAGGGATTGCCCTGCGTGATGTCGAAGATAGGGCGCAGCTCCTCGTTGCGAGCGTGCGCAAGGTCGGAGGATGTGTTGCCGGCCACGAGCCGGACCAGGTCGTAGGTGGTGGCCTCGTTCAGAGGTTTGACACGGGTGTTTCGCACGTCAAGGTCGGACCGGCTGGAGGTGGCTTCCCATCGGCTGGTCGCAACAATCTTGTGCGGTCGGCTCAGTCCGAGGGCGCGCAGCCGTTCGATAACCCGGTCAGCGGCATGGACGAGTTCCAGGTTGTCGACGATCAGGAGAAGGCGGTGATGCGGAGGCAGGCAGCTGATGTGCGTGCGGAGCTCCTCTTCGACGATCATCTTGTCGAGGAGTTCCAGACCCAGTTGAGCCGCGATCGTCTCAAGAACGTTGTGCCAATAGATGGAGCTGATGGCATTGGTTGTGGCGTCGATCTGCGAAAAATCGGTGTTCCGTGCCGAGGCCCAGATCACGGCCGTGAACGCTCCGGAGGCGATCGCTTGCTCGACGGCGGCGTAGGTGACGGCTGTCTTGCCCAGGCCTCCCGGGCCGGTAACAGCGAGGGCTGAGGGGGCGGCCGTGCTGGTCATGGAGGAGGCGATCTCACCGATCACGTCTTCAACGTTGATCAGTTGCTCCGGCATCATGTTGGTGTAGCTTCTCCAGCCGGTCAGGGCCCCAGGAGTCGCGGCTTCTGCAGCCACCTGGCGGCGTGCGCTGGTGATACCGCTGGCGCGCGGTGTGTCAGATCCTGTGTTATTTCGATCCGTTGGCCGCGCGGCGCGCACGGCGATCAGTTTTCCCCTCAGCGCCAAGTAGGAACGATGCTGAGGACTGTCCGGCTGGATAATGGAGAAGTGGTCGCCAGGCAGGACACTGACGTCGGGAAAGGAGCTGCGCGCTGCCGCCGGAGGCACGACGTTGTCGATCTCTCCCGTATACGCCATGACCGGGATAGGGCAGGATCCGCTGGAGACCTCGCGGGCGTGCACGATGCGGTTGATGACCGTTCGGTGCGCGGCTGATACATCCTCGTTGAACGGCTGCAGCGAGACCTGTTGCGGATTCCGCCGGAGCCAGGACCGTCTTAGTGACAGAGCGATCTCCGCGCCGGTGTTAGGACAGGCGAAGAGAACAACCTGACGAATGCGCTGCAGCTCGTGCCCGCGTTGTTCGTCGAGCATCCACTGCAGGTACCGCTGGATGATCAAGCCGCCCTGGCTGTGTGACACCAGCACGACGCTCTTGAAGTCTCCCGCTCTGTCGCTGAGATATCCGTCAAGGCTGAGGGCTACGTCCTTGTAGGTGGGTATCCGGCGCAGGGGGTGGGGACGAAGCAGCGGCGAAGAGTAGGCAAAGCGCAGCACATGTGCGAAATCCAGGTTCTGATCTGCGGAGATCAACTCTGCGAAGGGGTCCCATGTCTTCGACTGTGACAGAAAGCCGTGAACCATCACGACAGCAACAGGATCGTCTAGCGCCATGGCCCCCCACTTCACGCCTTGCGGTTTTTTGAAGGTACCTTCCGTAGCGGCGTTGCGTCATTCGTTGCGTCAGATCTGCGCTCCTGGCCACTGACGAACTCTCTGGAGAGCTCGTGGCAGCGCTGAAGGTGCTCCGCCGGAGCCGTGGTGGAAGGCGTCTTTCGGCGTACGGATTTCTCCGGCTCTGGCAAGATTTTCGTAGACGGAGATCATCTGGGTGCGGTGGTCGGCGTGACGGGCAGCCTTTGAGTGTGCTCCGTTGAACGGCGATCAGCACACCCCCAGGTCTGGCGCCACCGAGTCGGGCCGGTGCTTCGAGGGGCCAGGACACGGAGGTGGCACTGATGTCCGGGAAAGAATGAGCACGGACTGCGGGGCCATACCCCAGAGCCTTTGCCTGGATCGGAAGTCGGACGTTCCAGACGCAGGTCGATTAGGACCGATGCTGAGGGAACCGTGGCAGACGGGCAAGGCGCATCCCGAGGCTGCGAGCGGCCCGGGGAAAAGACGCCGCATTGACTGCCGGGGCCCCATCCGAGCCCGACGGTGCCACAGGCTAGCGACAGGCCCAGCCTGTGGCACGCCTCCGGGCCCGTGCTGCTGCCGGTCCTCACCCGCATCAGTGGCTTCGCCGGTCGCGGCGTGGCCGCCGCCGCAACCGCCGGTGCGCCAGCGAGCACGACACGTAAAAGCCGGCGGCCGCGGTCACGAAGTCCAGTAGCGTCGTGACCTGCGGAAGCGCCATCCAGATTGACTCTGCCCAGGACGTGATCGTCGTGAACGACATCGCGAGCTCCTTCGCTCAGGGAACCGATGCCTTTACGGTGAGTGTCGGAGCGGTCACCTTCGACTAACCTGGAAATCTGGACGCTGGACGCTCAATGACGTCTTCCAATCGGGCGACCGCCTCCTGGGGGGAGACGGATGCTCGACGACCTGAAGCGGCTGCGCGCTCTGGTCGGGTCCCCATCGCTGGAGACCCTTGCCCGGCATGCTCAGGCCGAAGGAGCAGCGACATCGAAGGCCACCTTCGGCAACCTGCTGAACGGCAGATCCACACGACTCGAAACGGTGGAGGTGTTCGTCCGGGCCTGCGCCCGGCATGCCCGGACCCGCCGTCCCCCCATCACCCTCGACCCTCAGGAAGTCCACCTCGGCACTTGGCGCGACCGCTACGCCGACAGCCACCCCTCAGGGGGTACACGCCGTACTTCGGCCACACCGCGCTGGGTTGACATCACCGGCTTGCCGCAGTGGCCACACCAGGTGGGAGTACTGCCTTTGCTGGCCGACTGCCGCCAGGAGCGCCCTGCCGACCACGACCTCGATGCGTTCATGGCTACCGGCAGCGGCACCGCCGTGGTGTGGCAGGTGTTGTCGGGAATGGGTGGCGTCGGCAAGACGCAGCTCGCCGCAGCCCTCGCTCACCGCACGTGGCGGGCGGGTCAAGTCGACCTGCTGATGTGGGTGACCGCTGCGTCCCGCGATGCCGTGGTCATCGCCTACGCGCAGGCCGCTGCCGACATCACTGGACTGCAGGATGACGACCCTGAGCAGGGCGCGGCGCGCTTCCTGGCCTGGCTGTCCGAACCGCATCGCCGGCGGTGGCTGATCGTGCTGGACGACCTGCAGAACCCTGCGGACCTCAACGGGCTCTGGCCTCCCACTGTGCCCTCCGGCCGGGCGGTGGTCACCACCCGCCGCCGTGATGCTGCCTTGTCGAGCGGGCGATACCTCGTGGAGGTCGGCCTATTCACGCCCGGACAGTCAACGTCCTACCTGAGTGCCCGGCTGGGCGGCGACGGCGATCTGCTCACCGATGACGACCGGCTCGCCGAGGATCTCGGACACCTCCCGCTGGCATTGGCCCAGGCAGGTGCCTACATCCTCGATCGGGGCCTGTCCTGCGCCGAGTACCGGCGCCGCCTGAACGACGCCCGCAGGCGCCTGGCGGACCTCACCCCCGAGCCCGAAGCTCTGCCGGATGAGCACCGAGCCACCGTCGCGGCCACGTGGTCCCTGTCCATCGACCACGCCGACACCTTGACCCCGCGAGGGTTAGGCCGCCCTGTCCTGGAGCTGGCAGCGCTGCTCGACCCCAACGCGATCCCCGCCGAGCTGGTTACTGCGAGCGTGGTCACCGCTTACCTCCGCGGCCGCCGCAATTCCCAGGAGCCCGTCGAAGCCGACGATGTGCACGACGTCCTGCACAGCCTGCACCGTCTCAGCCTGCTCACGCTCAATCCAGTCGACCCGACCATCCGAGTGCACGCCCTGATCCAGCGTGCGGTCCGCGAGTCTACGCACCCGGAACACGCCAACGCGCTGGCGACGACCGTGGCCGACGCCCTAGTGTCGATCTGGCCGGACATCGAATGCGACTCTTCCCGCGGGCAGGTACTGCGGGCCAACACAGCGGCCCTGCACGCCGCTGCAGGCCCAGCCCTGTGGAACACCAAAACAGGCGCCCACCGCGTCCTGTTCACCGCGGGCAACAGTCTGGGCGAGTCTGGTCTGGTCTCGGCGGCCGCCGCCTACTACGACGACCTGGGCTCCACGGCAGCGCAGCAGCTGGGCGCCGAGCACACCCACACCCTCGCCGTCCGCGCCGGCCACGCACGCTGGCGAGGCGAGGCCGGGGACGCCTCCGGCGCTTTCGCCGCCACCGAAGCCCTGCTGACGGACCGGCTGCGGGTGCTGGGGCCCGACCACCTCGACACCCTCACCACCCGGCACAACCTGGCCTACTGGCAGGGCGAATCCGGTGATCCCGCTGGGGCGGCGACCGCGTTCGACGCCCTGCTGCCCGACATGGTGCGGCTGCTAGGCCCCGATCACCCCGACACACTCACCACCCGCAACGACCTGGCCTGGTGGCGAGGAAAGGCGGGTGACCCGGCTGGTGCGGCTGCGGCGCTGCGAACGTTGCTCGGTGACCGGCAGCGGGTACTGGGGCCCGACCACCCGCATTCGATGATCACCAGGAACGACCTGGCCTGGTGGCAAGGGCTCGCCGGTGACCCCAGCGGCGCCGTCGACGCGTTCAGGGCCCTCCTCCCCGACCTCGTACGGGTGCTGGGCCCCGACCACCCACGCACCCTGACCACCCGGAACAACCTCGCCTGGTGGCAGGGCGCAGCCGGGGATCCCCGCCGTGCACTGGCCGCCCTGCAGGAGGTCTACGCCGACCGCCTTCGAGTGCTAGGCCCCGACCACCCCCACACAATGATCACCCGAGGCAGCCTCGCCTATTGGACAGCGATGGCAGGTGACCCGGACGGTGCGGTCACGGCGTTCGAGGCACTCCTGACCGACCGACTGCGAGTGCTCGGCCCCGACCACCCGCACACCCGCACCAACCGCCATCAGATCGCCTACTGGACCGACTACCCGGGCGACCAGACCACCGCCGGAACCCTGCTGACCGACATATTGCGGGTGCTCGGCCCCGACCATCCCGACACGCTCACCGTGTGGAGCCACGACTCCACGCAGGCCTCGCCACCCTGAGCCGGTCCTAGAGAGCGAGGTCGTCCACGCCCAGGTCGTCGATCTTGCTCAGTTCGAGCGCCAGGACGGCAGCGTCACTCGGATACATGTCGACGCCGAGCAGATCGGTCAGAGCGTGGCCCTGGCCGGGGCTGGTCTCGCTGAAGGCGCCCGTTTCCACGATCTCAAGAGCTTCTACACCTCCACACTCGGCGGCCCAGGCCAGCATGATCCGAAGACAGTCCAATCCCTCTCGCGTCACGCCCGGTTCACCGAAACCTGGGACACCTGTGCCCACCCGCCGAAGACTGCAGAAGGTCTGACGGTGACCGCTTTCGGCCAGGCATTCCACTCGATCCTGCAGCGGCCCAACGAATGTTGAGTGCAGCGCGGTCATCTCGTTCGCCGCGCGCCTGTGACCGAACACTGCGCTCTTCGTCACGGCCGGGCGGGCACACGACTGGGGACGGGATATGGCACTTGAGCCGCTCGGTGAACATCACGTCGATACGATCGCCCATCGTTGCGGCCGATGCGCGCCGTGAGCCGCCTGGGGGAGCCGTCGTGTCCAACCGCATTGAGCCGGTCCAGCCCGGCGATCCGCGCCGGGTGGGGCCCTACCGCGTCGTGGGACGGCTTGGATCCGGCGGCATGGGCACGGTGTACGCCGCTCTCACGGCCACTGGCGAGCGTGTCGCCGTCAAGGTCGTGCATCCGGCACAGGCCGCAGACGATGAGTTCCGTGCTCGTTTCCGGCGGGAAGTCCAGCTCTCCCAGCGCGTCACCGGGCCGTGCCTGGTTCCGGTCAGCGACGCCGACACCCAGGCCGCGACGCCGTGGCTCGTCACGCCCTACATACCTGGCCTCACCCTCGACAGGCACGTGACGGCCAACGGCCCCTTGTCCGGAGGGCGTCTGTATGCGCTGGCTGCCGGCACCGCAGCCGCGCTCGCCGCCGTGCACGCCCAGGGTGTCGTCCACCGGGACGTGAAGCCGCAGAACGTCATCCTGGCCCCGTCCGGCCCGCAGGTCCTGGACTTCGGCATTGCCCATGCCCTGGATGGCACTTCGGTCACCCGTACCGGGATGATGACCGGCACGCCCGGCTGGATCAGTCCCGAGCACTACCGCACCGGAGCCGTCGGCTCCCCAGGCGATGTGTTCGCCTGGGGAGCCCTCATCGCCTACGCCGCCACTGGCCAACTCCCCTTCGGCGGCGGCGCCGCCGATGCGGTGGCCTTCCGCGTCATGCAAGCCGAGCCAGATCTGGACGACGTGCCGGCCAGACTGCGGCGCCTGGTGGAGCAGGCGTTGTCCAAGGAGCCGTCCGAGCGGCCGAGCGCCGCTGAACTTGCGGGTGAGTGCACCGAGTTGCTGGCAGCCCAAACAACCGCCGTCCTCACGTCCGGCGACCAGCAGCCCACACTCATATCCGACCTCGTCAGCGCGCACTGGGACCTGACACCTGAAGTCGAACCCGCCTGGCCCACCCCGCCCGGGCGCAACAGCCGTACACGTTTGTATCTGGCGGTCGCCGTAGCCGCCGCCGTCCTCGGCAGTCTCGGCGGTGCCCTCGCGGCTGCCTCCCAGTCATCGAACAGCGCCCGCGGCCAAGCCCCCGCACCGAGCAGCGAGACGAGCGCCGCCACTGCCACCGCCACGTCGCAGCGGTCCACTCCTCCGACAACCAGCCCTGCTGCGACCTCTGCCTCGGCGCCAGCGACGTCGCAAACGCCTCAGCAGCCCGCTAGTGTCCCCTCTCCTGCCTACACCCGCAGCGACAACGCCCAGCCCAACGTGGACGAATGGGCCGCAGCCCGGCTGCCGGCCACGTCGGCCGAGAAGACTGCCGCAGAGCACCTGATCACGGACGCGGCGCCAGTCCTTCAGGGACAGCAGTACATGGGTGACACCGTGACCGTGACCTTCAATCCCGCGGCCCAGACCATGTTCGTCACCTTCGGCCCCGGTATCTACCCGGAAGGACAGGACTACCGTGACGACACCGGATTCACTGACATCGTCCGCGGCCTGATGTTCGGCAGCTGCTCCGAAGCCCAGCAGAACTTCGGCAACGACGCTGCCTGGCCCTACGGGCGTGCCGTCCTCGTATACCGAGAGTCCATGGCCAGCCCCACCATCGTGGACTACCGCGAGGTCACCCACATCGACAGCTGCCGTGTATAACCCCAACTCCCTTACGACTCCTAACAAAAGTGGTGGGCTTGACCTGGTGGTCCGGAAGCCTCTCTTCGTTAGGCATCGTCAGCTGCTTACGGTCGACGTCCGCAGTACGGCCCTTGGCGGGCATCCGTGCGATCCTGGCGCATGGTCGCGCCACCGTGTTCAGCTCCAAGGCACCTTGGTAACGTCGCTTACCCAGCCCCCGATACAGGTGAGGTCCCGGTAAGTTCCGGTGTATCCAAGCGAGTTGAGGATCAGCAACACGAGGTAGTGGCGAGCGAGAAGCCAGGCATCTCGCGTCAGCCCGTCTCGTCCATAGACCCGCTCCTGCGATTCTTGCGGGTGTACCAGCCGGTTCCTGACCCACGTGACGACGTCGGCCCCGTCGATGTCCTTGTTCTCCTTTGCCTTCACGTCGGCGGCGTACTGCGCGGCTGCCGTCAACAGGCCAGGGTTGATGACTACCAGAATCTGGGCGTCACGCAGCACTGTGCGCAACAGGTCGTGAGCTGGCCGCCGCTTGTACTCCCGCTCGGTCAGGGCACCGCTCAAGACGAGGTTCTGCCACATGATGTGCTCCAAGCCGGCTGTCCCCATGATGATTCGGGGCTCGACGAAGTCTCGGCTCTTCAAGGCTGAGATCGCGTACATCATCTGGAATCGCAGGGGCGTGAGCTTGTCCGGGTCGAGGGAGGCGGCGATCGCCAGACGCAGGAAGTCGCCGAGCGATTCGTGATCTTGGTCGTACCACCAGCCATCGCTGTTCGAGCGTGCGGGGCCACAGTGAACGGCTCGCCAGTGCTCCCAGACCACTCGACCATCGCCACCTTCTCCCACTGGCAGCATCGGGGCAGCCCAGCGACCAAGGGCAAACGAGATCCCGACGTGTAGCGCCGTCAGCAACGGGTCGGCTTCGTCGGCCGTAAAGACGGAACCATCGGCGCGACGCACCTCCATCACGTGCGTCATCACGTACACGTCGGTCTTGTGGAGTTCCTGCCAGATCTGCCGGTGGTCAGGACGAACGTCGAGCGTGATCTTCCATCCATTGGGCTTCGAGCAACCATCGGCCCGACCATTCATGCTTGCCGCGCGGAGTCTCCTCTACGAGTCCCAACGGTCCATGCCAGTTGGGCAGGTTGAACCAATGAACGAGGATTCGGCTCAAGGGAGTATCGGAGTTCCCGAAGACAGCTCCGTTCGACCAACCGCCATCGACGTTCCGGGGGAACCCAGGCAGGGTCATGTCGCCCATGGGACGGCGAAGCGTCAGGGGAATCTGGTCTCGGTTGGCGAAGCCCGGCGTCGCGCCACCGCCAACCTCCCACTCAAGGTTGAACCCGTTCGAGCAGGTCAGCTCAACGCGGCCAGGGACATCAGCTGTGCCGAGTCCAGCAATCGGGCCGTTATGCAGGAGGATGGCCTGGCCCGGTGTGTTGTACGGGTAGATCGGCGTAAGCGGTGGTCTTGCTGGGGGCGTGTTCATCGTGGTCAAGCGGTTCCACTCGCGGATGGGGTTGAGTTGTCCAAGATCGTGACGTCGTCGTATCGCCAGGAGTCGTGGTCAAGACCGTCGGCGGGCTGAGATGTCTTCAGGTGCTCTTGCATGTCGCTCACGTACACCGGGTGTCGGCTTCCCTTGACCGCGGTGAACAGCGGATGGATCTCAGCCGCGGCCAGGTTGGCCGGCAGAGATGGGTCCTTCCACATCGTGTTCAACGCGTGGGCCAAGTGCCGGAGCAGCAGTTGAGTCGAATCAGGGGTGAAGGCCACGCTACGCGCGAGCTGTGCTGCGCCATGCCCGGCAAAGTTCCTCAGCTTCGCGTACTGCGCTGGGGAGTGCGGCAAAGGCCTGGCTTGCGGATCAGCATGACCCTCCAGGTACCTCACACCCGTCCGCAGGACTTCGGTGTTGCCGCCTGTTCCGCGCTTGCCGCTGACGACCCGGCCAAGCAGTTCGGTGGCATCGATGGCAAGGAAGAGCGACCCGAGGTGGTAGTTGTGCTCGAAGTTGAGCCCAGAGGCCTGCATGAACTCGCGCATGACACCGCAGACGTACGAGGCCTTGCACACGTACGGATCTAGCCCGGTGATCTGTACGGCATCCTCCCACCGCGGCACGTCGTGGGTGAGTTGGACAGTGTGCTGAGCGAGGAGGGGACGGTAGTCCGTGACTCCATGGTCCGGCCGACTTAGGGCTTGGGCAACCTCTTCACCCACTGAACGGCGTCAAGGGCCGATCACTACCAAGCGCCAGCGGGTCACGTCCGAGCATTCCTGGGCATGACCCATCTCTGCCTCTTACCTCGGCCCCGGCTATGCGGCCTTGGCACCACGCTCGACTGCCGACAGGTGTCAGCTGCCCCACACCGCTGCTGACCGGCATTGAAGCTCTACCGCCTTTCGGATTCGGCGGCGGGCAACGGTGCCTGGCGGAAATTTTCCGAGACAGATCAGTTCAGCCGCTGTCACGCTTAGCCATGGCGACTGCATGGAGTTCATGGAGTTGGGACTGGCGCAGACTGGACTGCCTCGCTGGTTGCGGCGAGCTCGTCAAGCGCGCCCGCGACTCATGGGTGGAGATCGGCGGCACGCGCTCTGGGAGCTGGTTGATCGGAACACGCGTCGACGTAGGACGCGCGTTCTCGGATCCCCTTCCACCACCGAACAACGAACCGCTCTACATGTTGGGGGCAGTTCACCGAGCCTGCCTCGGAGCAGCTGTCCAACTCCTCCGCACAGGCAGAGCCCAACTGGCCGACAGCCTGACCACGATGGACGCCGAATCGAATCTCGAAGGCCAGGCCCACACGAACTGGATGGCCCCTCCACCGGGCCGTTGCCCCTTCTGCCAGGACTCACACGCCCAGCCCACCGACGAGGACGTCTACCCCAAGTGGCTCGTGCGCGAGATGAAGCGCCACGGCGTGCGGAGCTCTGACCCTAATCGGCGCCGTATCAACTGGCCGACAACGCCTGTCTGCCAGCACTGCAACAACACATGGATGTCAACGCTGGAGAACGACGTCAAGGACATCCTCGTACCGATGTTCTTCCACGTGAGATCGCTAGACGAGCACGCCCAAAGCCGACTCGCCCTGTGGGCCGCCAAGATGGCCATCCTCTTCGATGCGATAGGCAACAACATCGTTCCTCACGGCGCCGGGCAGGGCCTGGAGATCTTCCGCCAACCGCACCACGGGATGCAGGTCTGGATCGCCGCGTACCACGACATGAACCCGCTGACTGTGGTGTCGCGCCCGATCTACATGCCGGGGAACGATTCAAGTGACGACTTCCTCGGCCTCTGCGTCACCTTTTCGGTGGTCAAGGTCGCGTTCCAGGTACTCATCCCCTTCTACGAGGGAGACCTCGCTCCCCTAGAGGACTTTCACGGTTCTGTCGTGCCGATTTGGCCGCCGGCCAATCCCCTACTCGACTGGCCACCTCGATACCGGTTCGACACCACCTCCATCCAGGCACTCGCCGCGAGAACCTGACGATTGACGTGAATCTCGACGCAGCACAACGTGTGAGGGAAGCACCCCGAGAGGGCGGTTCTGCCAGCGAGTCACAGCGGACGGAATGACTTGCGCCCAGCCCCGCCAGCGGGGAGACACGCCGAACGATACTTTCGAAGACGCCCAAAGCGTCCGAGCTCGCTGACCGCTGACTTCGGGCAGCACCCGGCACCCAACAAGGGACCGATATGCCCTGTCCACCCCTTATCTACGGGACAGGATGCACGATACGAGCCGTATTTCTCCGCGCTGTCGCCCAGACGCACGGCCCGGATTCGACCCGGATTCGACCCGGCCGGTTTGTTCAACGGATAAACATGCTCTCTGACCTGCGGAAATAAAGAGCGGCAGACGAGTCGGGCTGTACGCCGGGGACAGTTCCGGGACTGCCGAAAACAGCCTCTGACCTGCACTGGCGTTCCGTCCGACGAGACGCCGTGCACATCGCGTGCACACCGCCCGGAACAGGCCTCATGGCAGCGCGGCCATCGGACTTCGGCTTGGCGATCATGGTCTGCTACCTCCCTGAGTTCTCGACGGATTCCGGCACTGAGCTGTCCCGTAGCCTTTCGGCCCGGGGCACGAGGGCTGTTTCCGGCAGCCCGGGCGGAGCTGGGAAGCCGTACAGCTCCTCGAAGGAAGCCGGCGCGTTCTCCCAGTCCACTTCCAAGGCGAAGCCGTACGTGTCCAGCGTTTCCGCGAGTGTGCCGTGGCGCATACGGGCCTGAACGCTCCGCGGTGGAACACCAGAGGCAATCAAGACGGCGTCCATGAAGTCGCGCAGATCCCGGAACGTGGCTGACTGGGGGACCATGACTCCCCTGGCACGCGCTGCCTCCTTGGCCAGGCTGAAAGCGCGGCACAGCGCGGTCTCGCGGACTGGCGTCCCGTAGCGGCCCACGGTCACAAGGCCGTCGTACTCCTCGGGGCGAGGGCGCCATCCCCGCTTCTTGCGGTGACGCACCACATCTGCGGAGGGCGGTGCCGTCCGCAGAGCCATGCGCGAGAGGTACTTGTCCACCAAGAACGAGCCGATGGGCAGTACGGCGTAGCTGTGCTCGGTCTTCAGCGGTGCGGCCTTGCCATCTCGCCGTTGTTCCTCGACCTCCATTTTCCTCAGCCGACACTTCATGTCGGTCGTCCGAACTCCGGCCGCCTCCATGCTCCGCAGGCCTTGGAGCGCTCCGTACCAGATCAGCATTTCGAAATCAGGGGTGATCTCCTCGGCCAGGGCGACGACGTGCACCCACGCCAGGCGAGCCTTCTGCCTGCGACCCTGAGGGAGCTTGATCCCGAGCACCTGATTGCCTGGCATCAGGTGCCCAAAGACCGGGTCATCGAGCGCTGCGGTCAACATCGCCGACAACGCCTTCTTCACCTGCGATCGGTGGGGATCGTGCATGCCCGCGACCTTGAGGTCCGCGAAGAACTGTTTGTACTCAGGCCGTCGAGGTTCGGTGATCGGCCGGTTCCCCAGGGCCGGCACCACGTGTCCGCGAAGTCGGTAACCGTACGTCTCCACGGTTCCGACCCGAGCATCGTGCCCCGCCAGGAACTTCTCCACATACTCGGCAATCGTCGGCACGGCCGCTGTTCGCCTCTCGCCCTTGCGTGGAACGAGCTCACGACCTTCCTCAACCGCGGCCCGCTGACTGCGTTGATAGGCGATGGCAGCCGTCTTCTTGTTCTTCAGGAAGTTCTTGGACTTCTGGCGGCCGTTCTTGTCCCGCCAACGCGCCTGCCATCGTTTGTCACAGCCGTGGTCCGTACTCGCGACCAGGCCAGGGTGTTCTGGGCACTCCGGTTCGCCGTCCTCCGGACGGGTCTTGTGCCAACGGTCGTACACCTCCTCCTTCGCCACGCCTCTACCTCCTGGAATCTGAACTCGTTATGCCTCAGGCGGCGCGCGACCGAGCTTCGATGTACTGGTCGACATCCGACTCTCGATAGCGCAGCGCCCTGCCGCCCATTCGGTGCGGCTCCGGCCCTCGGTGCTCCACGTCCCAGGTGCTGGCCCAGTTGTAGAGCGTCTTGCGTTTCACGCGGAGGCGATCGGCCGCCTCCTGTGCCGTCAGCCAGCGCTCGGTTCGTGGAGACTTCGTCATCGGAAATCTCCAAGTCGCAACTCGCGCGCATCGGAGGAAACAGAGCAAACGCCGTTGGGGGTTCGCGAGTTGGCCGCCGTCGGGCCTCTCGGGTCGACCTGCCTGTCCCACTGATGGTCACTGTGGGTAACGGAGGCAAGGGCACGGAAGAGCTTCAGAAGACCGCTCCACGAGACTCTCGCGCCCCAGTCCGAGTAGTGCGGATCGACGGGAACGATGACCTCGTCTAAGCGGCCGGGGCCGACTGCGGTCGGCCCACAGTGGCGGCCGACCGGTCGGTGGTCGGTCGGCACGGGACGGACCGACTCGGGTGGGAGTCGGTGCACCGACTGCTCTCCGATCGGTGAGATACCTTCAGCGGCGCGGGCAGCAACGTGGGAGTGGGCAGTGTGCGCATCGACGATGCGGGCGAGTCGGCTGACGGTCCCGACCGACTCGCCCGGTGCGAGCAGCAGTCCGTTGCCGGTCCGAGTGCCTGGAATGGCTCGCGAGCCAGAAGTCGGTACTCCTTGGCCAGGGGGAGAGGCGAGGCGCAGCACGCGGTCGCCGGACCAGGCGTAGGTGGCAATGGTCCGGGCGATCGTCTTCAACAGCCACGGTTCGATCAGACGGGCGTTCCGATGGCAGGGGTGCTGGGCGACCATCCAAACGGAGTTCAGGCATTGGGGATGGCGAGGTCGGCGTGAACGCGCGCCAGCGCAGCCGTTTGACGGTACGAGGATCAGCTGATGCCCCTTCAGCGGTGTGGAGTCGCGGGCGGGGAGCTGCGGACGGAACGAGGGGGACATGCCCACTCTCCAAATACGGTGGTTGCGTGGTGGTGCTGCGGTCACCGCAGAAGGCCAGGATTCGAGGCTGTTTTGGACACCATGTCGCGAGAATCGTTGGTCAGCCCGTCCCCTCAGCGCCGCTCCACCGGAACCCATTCGCACGTGATATCAGGGTCTCTCGCTTTCTCCGCCAGATTCCCCGGTAGCTCCGACAGGAGACGTGAGAGCGATTCACAAAGGCGCCGCTTCAGCGTCTTTTCCACACTGTTCCCGGACTGTCCGCGAGCTCGATAAATGACGCCACACCGCCGGGGTAGCGCGCCGGACAAGACACCTAAAGACTCACGGCGACGGCACTAAAGAAGCAGGTCAGCGAACACGCAGAGACCACTTGCACTCTGCCAGGACCCAGCCCTTAGCCCCGTTCATGCGACTGCTTAACCTCCACATCGGAACCCTTGTTTAAGTAGTTATTAGCAGCAACAAGATTCCTCCATGGCAATGCCTTGTCGTTTTCTTGCTGGTTTCTTGCAGGCCGTCTGGATTCCTTGAGGCGTCATTTCTTCCGCCTCGTGAAGGAGCCGTCCGGCATGGCTGTCAGACATGAAACGCACCGTGCTCGCTCCGTCGACCAGTCGCCATCGCCGTTGGACACCGCGCGGGAGTGCTTCACGCTGCTGATGACCGGCCCGCAGCCACTGTCCCTGGATGGCAGGAGCTTTTCGGGGCTGCCCAACCGGAGCATCCCGCTCGACGAGTTGAGGGATCGGATGCTGCGCCGCAGCTACCCACGGGGTACTCGCGACGCGGTCTGGGCGCACCTGGTGCGGCAGTCCCGCGAGCACGGCGCCACGTGGACGCTGGCATGCGCGGGCATGGCATTGCCGGCGTTGGCCGGGGTTGCGCGCTGGTTGACGGCCCGGTTCCCCGGCGAGGTGTTCGACCTGCACGCCGAGGTGCTCGGCGGGTTCCTCAGCGCGCTGGCAACGGTCGACGTGGACCGGCCGGGGGTCCTGGTCCGACTGCGCTGGGCGGCCTACCGGGCCGGGTTCGCGGCGCTGTCCGAAGCGTTGGACGCCCCTACTCCCATAGGCAGGGATTTCCGGTCGGCGCCGCCGAGGCAGCCGTGGGGCCACCCGGACCTGGTATTGGCCCGCGCGGTCCGGCAAGCGGTCCTGACCCGGACCGAGGCCGACCTGATCGGCACCACCCGACTGGACGAGACGCCCATCACCGACTGGGCCGACCACCACGAGATGAGCCACGACGCCGCCTATAAAGCCCGGCAGCGTGCCGAGCGACGTCTGGTCGCCTTCCTGCGCGAGCAGGCCACGACAACCAACCCCGACGACCCGGTCGCCTCCTACATCACCGACGAGCACGCCGTCGCCGCTCCACGACCCGGCCGGAAACGGTGGTCACCGTCCGTCATCAACGAGAGGCACGGCGGCCGAACGAAGCCGGACAGGGAATCCGCGACGGCGGTGTCCAAACCGGGCGCCAATCCCGGCCTTCTGAGATGCGGGGGACCTACGCCCGCCCTTCTTTCCACCAGGTCGCCGGAGGTGCCCCCATGCGCTTGATACCCCTCCCCATCCTCCATGGGCGCACCGCTGCCCGCGTCCATGCACGGCTACACCAAGCCTTCTTCGTGAGCCGACTGACCCGAATTCTGGGCTGCTGGCTACTGCTCACCGGAGCGGCCTTGCTGCTGGTGTGTCTCCTGGGCGCATCTCCAGCGCAGGCGGCCGAACCTGGGCAGGTCCTGGCGTTGGCGAAGTCGGTCAACGCCGTCCTGGACAACATCCGTAACTGGATCATGGGCATTCTGGCCGGGCTCGCCACCGTGTTCCTGACCCTCGGCGGCGTGCGCTACGTCATGGCCGGGAGTGAGCCCGGTGAGGTGGAGAAGGCCAAGACCTCGTTCAAAAGCGCCGGTTGGGGCTACGGGCTGGCCGCGCTGGCCCCTCTGGTCGTCCAGATCCTAAAAGGGATCGTGGGGGCCTGATGACCGCCCGTGTCTCCGCCTCCAAGGCGTTCGGTGGTGGTCCGGCCTCCCCTGGCCGGACCACCAGCGAGCGGCCAGCGATATCGAGCCCATCGGCTACGCCTCCCCGTCGTCGGCAACGCGGCTGGCGCCGGACCCTGGTACTAGCCACCGTGGCCTTGGCCGTGCTCGCGTCAGTGTTCTCCGCCTACGCCGACCCGAGTCCCACCCCTGGCCCGGCACCGACCGCAACCGCGTCCAGATCGCCGTCACCCCAGCCGTCGGGATCGGCGTCGTCGTGTGCGGGATCCGACTGCATCCCTCAGTCGAGCGAATCGGCCACCCCAGCACCGACGGCGGGGACTTTGCCGCCCGCTCAGGTTCCGAGTAGCGGCACCGGTGGCGTGTCCGGGTGGATCGCAAAAGGCATCAGCAGCGCGATCACGGGCTTCTTCAAGTCGGTCATCAAGTTCGCGCTCAACCCGCTGCTGGACCTCATCAGCGACACGCTGCTGACCACGCCGAATCCGACGTCGCTTCCGCGCGTCGGCGAGCTGTGGACGAACTCGTGGCAGATCGCGCTCGCCTGCTACGCGCTGCTGGTCGCCATCGCCGGGATCGTGGTGATGGGCCACGAGAGTGTGCAGAGCCGCTATTCGATCAGGGAGGTCGCACCGCGGATCCCCCTGGGGTTCCTCGCCGCCGCCCTGTCCCTGTTCTTCGCGGGCAAGGCCGTCGACCTGGCCAACGCCCTCTCCCACGCGGCCATGAGCGGTGGCGTCGACCAGGACACCGCCGGGCCCGCCCTGCGTGACTTCGTGCTGAGCAGCTTCAGCGCCTATGACGGCAACCTGTTCGGCGTCCTGATGTGGTTCGTGGTCGTCGGAGTTCTGGTGGCCTTGCTGCTGACCTTCGTGGTCAGGGTGGCCATGACGATGATGCTGGTCGTCGGGGCGCCCCTGGCCCTGGTCTGTCACGCTCTCCCCCAGACGGACCCCATCGCCCGCTGGTGGTGGAAGGCCTTCGGCGGGGTACTGGCCGTCCAGGTCGCCCAGTCCCTGGCCCTGATCACCGCGGTGCGCGTGTTCTTGACCCCCGGCGGGTTCGGTCCCAACGGGCTGTTCGGGGCCACCAACAGCGGGCTGGTCAACGTGCTCATCACGCTGGCGCTGATGTACATCGTCTTCAAGATCCCGTTCTGGGTGCTCGGTTCCCTCCGCTTCGGCCACGGCCGATCGTTCGTCGGCAGCGTGGTCCGCGCCTACGTGATGTACAAGACCTTCGGACTGCTCCGCGGCGCCAGTAGGACGAGCGCCGCTTCTTACGGTGGAGCACGTCGACCACCTCCTCCTACAAGGCCCGGCGGAACCACGCCTTCTCCGCCGCCCGCCGGCGGCTCCGGCCGTCCGGCCAGCGGCGGGAACCCCTCACCTCCGAGCTCAGGCCGGCCGCCCGGCGGCCGACGCCCACCGGGGGCGCCGCTGTTCCAACCGCCGACTCCCCCGGCTTCCGCGCCGACCCAGCCGACCGGCCCGGCCGCCGGACCACCTCCGATGCCGCATTTCCAGGCTCCCGGTGCGCCCCCAACCAACGCCGCTCCCTCAACGCCTGCGGCTCGGCCAACCCGTCCACCCGGCCCACCGGTATTCCAAGCTCCCGGCGGCACCCTGCCGACCACACCCACGAGCCGCCGACCCCCGGTGCCTGTCCGGCCGCATTTCCAGCAACCCACTCCACGGCTCCTTGCCCCTTCTCGGCGCACCACCCAGCCGCCCGCACCCGCGACGTTCCGAACACCGGTACCCCAGGCGCCAGTTACTCCGACACGTCGCCCTCCCACCAACGCCCCGCCCCCGGCCATCTTCAGCTCTCCAGCACCTACCACGCCCGCACAGCACGCTCCGCCCCCATCACCCCGCCCTACTCACAGCACGCGCCAAGGAGGTGACCCCTCATGACCCAGCCCGTGCGTATCCCCGCCGATGTCGACCGCGAGGACACCGTCCTGGCCAACCTGACCGCGCGCCAGCTGTTGATTCTGGCCGTCACCGGCATCGTGCTGTACGGGACTTGGTCCTTCACACACTCCTTCGTACCGCTGCCGGTGTTCCTGATACCGGTCGTACCCATCGGAGCCGGAGCAGCCTTCCTGGCCCTGGGCAAGCGCGACGGGATGTCCCTGGACCGGCTGCTGCTCGCCGCCCTGTGTCAGCGCATGACGCCCCGCTACCAGGTCGCCGCCCCGGAAGGCATCCACCCGGCACCGGCCTGGCTCGCCCAGCGGGCCACCGGAACCGGGCAGCTCACCGACGGCATCGCCCCGTCTCCCGTAGGACTCCCCGCCGAGGGGGTGAGCGAGACCGGCGTGATCGACCTCGGCACCGACGGGCTCGCGGTAGCGGCGGTGTGCAGCACCATCAACTTCGCCCTGCGCACCGCCACCGAGCAGGACTCCCTGGTGAGCGCGTTCGGCCGCTACCTGCATTCGCTCACTGCCCCCGTCCAGGTCCTCGTCCGCGCCGAGCGCCTGGACCTGTCCGCGCAGATCGGCGAGTTGCGCGGATACGCCCCGTCGCTGCCGCACCCCGCGTTGGAGGCCGCCGCCCGCGAGCACGCCGACTACCTCGTCCAACTCGCCCAGAGCGTCGACCTGTTGCGACGCCAAGTCCTACTCGTCCTGCGTGAACCGCTCGGTCCGAGCCTGCCGACCGATGTCCTCGGCGGCAGCTCGCCGCTGGCTGTGTTCACCCGGCGCAGGCAGAACCGGTCCGACGTTGATGATCACGCCCTGCGGCGCGCCGCGGAAGCGCGTCTGGTGCGCCGGCTCGGCGAGGCGGTCGAACTCCTGGGCCCCATCGGGATCGTGGTCACGCCGCTGGATGCGGGCCAGGCCACCTCCGTGCTGGCCGTGGCATGCAACCCCGGCAGTCTGCTGTCGCCGTCCTCCGCGCTCGCCGGCGCCGACGATGTCATCACCACCGCGGCCGGGGATGCCTGGTCCGACTCCGACGACCCGGCGTCGTACGGGACATCCGACGGGAGGGACGGGCGGTGAGGCGCTCCCGTACTCAGACAGCACGCCTGGCATCGGTCGGTGCCGGGGCGTTCAGCCCGGACTCCTTGGCCGTCGGCCCCCGGCATCTCCAGGTCGGGGCGGAGTGGGTGGCCTCGTTCGCGGTCACCGGCTATCCCCGTGAGGTGCACCCCGGCTGGCTCCAGCCGCTGCTGACCTACCCGGGCCGGGTGGACGTCAGCCTGCACATCGACCCGGTCGACCCGGTCACCGCCGCCAACCGGCTCAAGCGGCAGCTCGCCAAGCTCGAATCGGGCCGCCGCTACACCCAGGACCACGGCCGACTCACGGACCCGCAGGTCGAGGCCGCCGCCGAGGACGCCTACGACCTGTCCGCCCGTGTCGCCCGCGGCGAAGGCAAGCTCTACCGGCTCGGCCTGTACCTCACCGTCCACGCCGTCAGCCACGACGACCTGGCCCGCGAGGTCGCGGCCGTACGGGCACTGACCGCCAGCCTGTTGCTGGACGCCAAGCCCACCACATACCGCAGTCTCCAGGGCTGGGTGACCTGCCTGCCCATGGGACTGGACCTGGTACGGATGCGCCGTACCTTCGACACCGCCGCACTGTCCGCGGCATTCCCCTTCACCAGCCCCGACCTGCCGCCGCCCGACCCCACCTCGGCCGCCGCTCCCTCCGGCGTGCTGTACGGGTACAACATCGGCAGCCAAGGGCTCGTGCACTGGGACCGCTTCGCCCAGGACAACCACAACGCCGTCGTCCTGGGCCGTTCCGGCGCCGGCAAGTCCTACCTCGTCAAACTGGAGTTGCTGCGCTCGCTCTACCGCGGCATCGAGAGCTACGTCATCGACCCCGAGGACGAGTACACCCGACTCGCCTCGGCGGTCGGCGGCACCCACATCCACCTCGGCGCCCAGGACGTCCGGCTCAACCCGTTCGACCTGCCCATCCACACCCGGCCCGACGGCCGCCGTACCGCGCCCAAGGACGCCCTGATCCGGCGCGCCCTGTTCCTGCACACCGTCCTGTCCGTGCTGCTCGGCTCCACTCTGACACCCACCGAGCGGGCAGTGCTCGACCAGGCGATCGCCGCGACGTACCAGAAGCTGGGCATCACCTCGGACGCGCGGACCTGGACCCGACCCGCCCCGCTGCTGGCGGATCTTGCCGACACTCTGCGCAGCGCGAAGGACAAGACGGCGACGGACTTGGCGGCCCGGCTGCGCCCCTTCACCCGCGGGGCGTTCTCCGGGCTGTTCGCCGGCCCAACCACCACCCGGCCGGAGGGGCACCTCGTGGTGTTCTCCCTGCGCGACCTACCGGACGAACTCAAGCCCGTAGGAACGTTGTTGACGCTGGATACGGTCTGGCGTCAGGTCTCCGACCCAGCGCACCGTCACCCGCAACTGCTGCTCGTGGACGAGGCGTGGTGGCTGATGAAGGAGCCCGCCGGAGCGGAGTTCCTCTTCCGGATGGCCAAGGCGTTCCGTAAACGCTGGGCCGGACTGACCGTGGCCACCCAGGACAGCGCCGACGTGCTCGGCTCCGATCTCGGCAAGGCTGTGGTGGCCAACGCCGCCACCCAGATCCTGCTGCGCCAGGCCCCGCAGGCCATCGACGAGATCACCCGCGCGTTCGATCTGTCCGAGGGCGAGCGGCAGTTCCTTTTGACGGCCGATCGCGGCCAGGGGCTCCTGTCGGCCGGAACACAGCGGGTCGCCTTCCAATCCGTGGCCTCGCCCACCGAGCACTACCTGGTCACCACGGACCCGGCCGAGCTGGCCGCCTACGCGGACAGCGGCGTAGCCGCAGAGGCAGACGACTCCTTCCTGGACCTCGAAGCGGCCGACTCCCCCACCGACGCCTACGACGCCGTCTCCGGCGACGAGTTCGACCTCGACACCGACTGAGCGCCCCCTCCTCAACGTCTCCGCGACCACCCCGTACGCCGTCCTGCGCACACAGGTCGGTGTCTCTCCCGCATCTACTTTTGAGGGGCCATCCATGCCGTCTCACACCCAGATGCCCGCCCTCAATCCTCGACGGCCCTCGCAACTGCTCACCCAGAACCGCGAATTGCGCGCGATCGGCGTCTGGAACTGGACCCTGCCCGCCTGGGCCGGCCGCTTCCCGGACGGGAGGACCTACAACGCCTGTCCCTCGGCGGGGATTTGCCGGATCGTCTGCTATGCGCGCAACGGGACCTACACCTGGCCCACGGTGAAAGCCAAGCACCAGGCCAATCTCCGCTTCGTCCTCGACGATCTGCCCGGCTGGGAAGAGGCGATGGTCGCCGAACTCGGGAGGCGGAAGTTCCGCGGTATCTGGGTGCGGATCCACGACAGCGGCGACTTCTTCTCCGACGACTATCTACTGGCGTGGCTGCGGATCATCCGCGCCCGGCCGGAGTCGAACTTCTACGCCTACACCAAGGAAGTCGCCCGGTTCCGGGCTCTGGTGGCCCCGAACCCACCGGTCAACTTCCTCTGGGTCTACAGCTTCGGCGGAACCCAGGACGCGGCACTCGACATCGAGCGGGACCGCGTCGCGGACGTCTTCCCTGACGAAGCGGCCATCGCGGTCGCCGGGTGGCACTCGCAGGAGGCCAGCGACCTGCTGGCCGTCCTCGGACCGCGCCTGGTCGGCATCCCCGCCAACCGCATCCCGTACTTCCTCAAGCTGCTCAAGGGGCGCACGTTCCGTTCCTGGCAGGCCGAGGTCGATGCCGAACGCCGTCAACACCTGCGCGGCGCTGTCGAGTCCGGCCAACTGCCGCCTGCTGCGCACCACCACGGCCATGCTGCCTGACTCCCCGGTCGCCATCTCACCGCCGAAGGCCTCCGCCATGTTCACCGGCCAACTCCCGCAACCACCGTCCCCCCTCGCTGCCCCGACAGACACTGATTCCCCCCTGGGGAACTACCTGCGCGATCCCGCCGACACTCTGCAGGCGGTGGTGGCCCACGCCGCGCACTGGGTCATCGTCTGGTGGCCCGTGGCAGTTCCCGTCCTGGTGTTCGCGGCGGCCGGCATCAGCGGAGGGCGCTCGTGGTGGCGCCGACGCTGCCGCCGGATGCTGACCGTCAACGCCCGGATCGTCACGGTGCTCCCGCCGCCCATCGCCGACCCGGCAGGCGCCGAAGCACTGTGGGCGAATCTGCTGGGGCTGCTACGGCCGGCCTGGCGCCGCCGGCTGACCGGCCAGCCTCACCTGGCCTGGGAGTACGCCTTCGACCGGGAAACGATCCGCGTCCGTATGTGGGTCCCCGGTGGGATCCCGCCCGGCATGGCCGAGCGGGCGATCGAATCGGCCTGGCCCGGCGCCCGTACCCGCACCGCCCCGGCACCGCCGCCCACCCCCTTCAACAGGCGGTGCACCGAGGTCGCCGGGGGTGAACTGCGCCTGGCGCGCCCCGAGGCTCTGCCGATCCGCATGAACTTCCCCGACGACCCGATCCGTGCCCTGCTCGGCGCACCCGTCGGCCTCGGCCCCAACGAGCAAGCCGTGGTGCAGATCCTGGCCCGGCCTGTCACCGGCCGCCGAGTGGTCAAGGCCCGCCGGGCGGCGCGGCGTGCGCGCGCCGGGCAGTCCGTCCACCCCGTCGGTCTCTTGCTCGATCTGCTCACCCCGGGCCACCAAGCGCCGCGCTCACGCCATACCGCCCCCGTGGTGGACCGGCAGACGGCCCTGGAGACATCCGCCGAGGACAAAGTGATCGTCACCAAACAGCGCGGCGCCCCGTACGAAACCCGCATCCGCTACGCGATCACCGCGACGGTCCCCGAGACGCTGAGCACCGACAAACGGGCCGCGGTGCGCGAGCGGCTGCGCGGCCGGGCACACGCCATCGCGAGTGCCTTCGCTGCCTTCACCGAACACAACTACTACCGCCGCGACAGGCTCCGCCGACCTCAGCCATACGTCGCCGAACGACGCCTGGGCAAAGGGGACTTGCTGTCGATCCCGGAACTCGCCGCCGTAGCGCACCTGCCGTGGGACGAGGCCGTCCCCGGGCTGCAACGTGCCGGAGCCCGCGCGGTCCCGCCACCACCCGGCATCGCCACCACCGGCCCGGCCGTCCGGCCGATCGGACTCGCCGACACCGGGCACCCCCGACCCGTCGGACTACGCGTGCCGGACGCCCGCCAGCACCTCCACATCCTCGGCGCCACCGGGTCGGGCAAGTCCGAACTCATAGCCCGCATGATCCTCGCCGACTCCGAAGCCGGACGTGGACTTGTGGTCGTCGACCCGAAGGGTGACCTGATCACCGACATCCTGATGCGACTGCCCGAAGAGCTCGGGGACAAAGTGATCCTCTTCGACGCCGACAGCGGAGCCCGGCCGCCCGTCCTCAACCCGCTCGAAGGTGCCGACGCGGCCCGGACGGTCGACAACCTGGTGAGCATCTTCTCCCGTGTCTACGCCAGCAGTTGGGGACCGCGCACCGACGACATTCTGCGTGCCGGCCTCCTGACCCTGCGCGCGCAGCCCGGCACTCCGGTCCTCACCGACCTGCCCAAGCTGCTGTCCGTCTCGTCGTTCCGTCACCGGGCGGTCGACCAGGTCGACGACGACATTCTGCGGGGCTTCTGGTCCTGGTACGACGACCTCTCCGGACCGGCCCGCGCCCAGGTCACCGCCCCTCTCATGAACAAACTCCGCGGCTTCCTGCTGCGCCCTTTCGTCCGCGAAGCACTGGCCGGAGGGCCGTCGACCGTCGACATGGACCAGGTGCTCGACGGCGGGATCTGCCTGGTTCGCATCGCCAGGGACGCCCTGGGCACCGAGACCGCTCACCTGATGGGCTCGATCGTCGTCGCCCGCACCTGGCAGGCCACCACCCGCCGCGCCCGCATCCCCCAGGGGCAGCGCCAGGACGCCGGGCTGTACCTGGACGAGGCACACAACTTCCTCAACCTGCCCTACTCGCTGGAGGACATGCTCGCCGAGGCCCGCGCCTACCGGCTGGCCATGACACTCGCCCACCAGTACCTACGGCAGCTCCCGAAGGAACTGGAGGAGGGCATCAGCACCAACGCCCGCACCAAGATCTACTTCAACTCCTCCCCCGAGGACGCCCGTCACCTAGCCCACCACACCGAACCGCGGCTCACCGCCCACGACCTGTCCAACCTCGACGCGTTCCACGCGGTCGTCCGTCCGGTCCTGCACGGCGCTGAAGCACCCGCCTTCACCGCCGTCACCGAACAACTCCCGCCGCCCGTACCCGGTCGCGCCCGGCAGATCCGCGCCGCCGCCCGCCGCAATACCCGTTCCACCCGAGCCACGACCCGCGAAACGTCCACAGGGCAGACCGCAGACCCCCGACGGGCCGGCGCGGGCGACTGAACTCCCCAATCCGCAAGCGCCGGGCGGCAGTTGACAGCGCTGCCGCCCGACATCTCACCAACCGTTCCCGTTTCATCTGGAGGTGTACGGCCTTGATCACCAACCCCACCCCCCAACGTTCCCTGCGCGGGCACCAGCCCCAGCGCCTCAGCCTGCGCCACGCCACCACCAGCGGCCACCTCGCCCGACTCGCCGCCTCCCTCACCGATCGCGACCGGTGGCTGGCCCGCATGCTCTACGAGCACCGGGTCCTGACCACCCACCAGATCACCGAGATGGCGTGGCCATCGGTACGGGCCGCCAACATGCGACTGCTCCGGCTGTACCAGTGGCGCGTGATCGACCGGTTCCAGCCCTACCTCACCTACGGCACCGCGCCCATGCACTACGTCCTCGACCTCACCGGTGCCACGCTGCTCGCCCGCGAAGAGGGGCTCGACCTTCGAGACCTGAACTACCGGCACGACCGGGCGACCGGCATCGCCTACTCCCTGCACCTGGCCCACACCGTGGGAACCAACGACGTCTTCAGCGCTCTCGTCGCCCGCTCCCGCCGCCCGAACGCCACCGGCCAACTCACCGCCTGGTGGTCCGAGACGCGCTGCGCCAAACACTTCGGCGACATCGTGCGCCCGGACGCCTACGGCCTCTGGCACAAGTCCATTCCCACGCCGACAGCATTCGAGTGGTTCCTGGAATTCGACTTCGGCACCGAACGCCCGGACCGCCTGGGCGCGAAACTCGTCGGCTATGCCAAGCTGGCCACCACCACGGGCATCTCCACCCCGGTCTTGTTCTGGGTGCCCACCGCCCGTCGGGAAGCCGCCGTCCGCCGAGCCTTGTATGACGCGGTGAGCGCCCTGGACGACCCGTCGCTCGTACCGGTGGCCACCTCCAGCGCCGAGTTCCTCGGCAACCAGGACAATGACCCCGCAGCGGCCCGCTGGCAGCCATTGCACGCCCAACAGCCCACGCCGCAACGCCTACGGCTCGCCGAACTCGGCAGCGCCTGGCCGTACTTGCCGCCCCTGGCCACCTCGTCGACCGATTTCACTCAGGTCGCCGGCAGCGGCCGGATAGAGGGCCTGACGCCGCCGACTCCACTACCGCCCGCCCCTTCAGACCGTCGTCGACGGCGGTGAGCCACCATGGGAAAGATCGCGTCCGCTCTCCTGGCGCTGTTGGTGCTGATCGCCGTATTGGGCGGCGCCGGAGCCGGGAGCATGCTCTCCGCCTTCGGCAGCAGCGGCACCCAGCCCAGCGCCGGCGCCCTCACCGACATCCCGCCCGACTACCTGGTCCTGTACATGGACGCAGCCGGTACGTGCCCCGGCCTCCAGTGGTCCGTTCTGGCCGCCATCGGAAAGGTCGAGTCCGACCACGGCCGCTCGCCTCTCCCCGGTGTACACAGCGGCACCAACGAGGCCGGGGCCCGCGGACCCATGCAGTTCCTGCCGACCATCTTCAAGGAGGTCGTCGCCAAGCACCCACTACCGCAGGGCGGTGCGACTCCGCCCTCCCCGTACGACGCGTACGACGCCGTGTACGCCGCCGCCGCGTACCTGTGCGACTCCGGTGCCCGCGACGGCAAAAACCTCTCCGGCGCGATCAAGACCTACAACCGCGCCGACGGGTACGTCTCGGAAGTCCTCACCCAGGCCCAGGCGTATACCAGCGGTAGGGGCTTCGGCACGGACACCGCCCCCACCACAGCCGCCCTCCAAGCGATCAACTACGCCCAGGGCCAGCTCGGACTCCCCTACGAATGGGCCGGCAACGGACCCGCCACCGGCGACGCCGGATTCGATTGCTCCGGCCTCACCAAAGCCGCCTACGCAGCCGCCGGAATCGCCCTGCCCCGCACCGCGCAGACACAGTTCGACGCCGGACCCCAGGTCCCCGCTGGACAGCAACTCAAGCCGGGAGACCTGGTCTTCTACGGGAACCCCGACAGCGGGATCCACCACGTCGGCCTCTACGTCGGTGACGGACAGATGATCGACGCTCCCCGCCCCGGAAAAACGATCAGAATCGAGCCGTACCGGTACCAGGGAGACGACTTTGCGGGGGCCACTAGGCCAGGCCTAGCAGGGCGGGCAGATCCGAGCAGCAGCGGGCCGACAGTTCACGAAAGGCTCGGGTTAGGTGCTGCTCCACCGTGCGCACCTGATGAACAGTTGGCTGGCGATCTGACGGTTCGAACGGCCCGCGCCCGCGCAGCCACGGCGGCGACCGTGTCGAATCGCGACGAAAACATCGCAGTTGAAGTCGATCGACCACTAGGCTGCCCCAAACTCAAAAGGTCGCATTCCGGACCGGCAGAACGGGGGCCGAGACATTGACGCGAGCGCTCGTGGTGGGAGCAGGCCGGTTCGCCCCGGCAGCCGTCGGGGAGTGGACACCGGACAGGGCACCGACGTTCGGACAGCTGACATCGATAGAACCCGCCGTCGTCGATCTCGCCCGTGCCCTGACGCGGCTCAACGTCGTCCTGATGGGCGAGAAGCCTCTGTTGCACCCGGAGATCGACGACCTCCGCACCGCGTGGACGGCCACGCTCGACTCGGCGCGGGGTGAGCCTCTCATCGTCCACGTCGCGGGCCATGGGCTGCCGGCGCCGGGCGGAGACGACCGCACATCGCTGTACGTGCCCGTATACCGCAGCGACGCCCGGCAGTTGCCCCGCACAGCCATAGCCCTGCACCGGTGGCTGGAGGACGTCGAGCACACACCAGACGCCGCGCCCACACTGTTCCTCATCGATGCCTGCGGCTCGGGGCGTGCCGCGCTCCACCAGTTGACGCAGCGGCTGAACGACGCGAACCGCCAGGCCTGGGTGATCGCCGCCTGCACCCCGCACGAGAAGGCGTACGCCGCACGGTTCACCACAGCGGTCGCCCGTGTACTGCGGCAATTACGCAAGGGACGCCTCGATGTCGGCCCCGCCTTCTCGCACATACCCCTCGAGGTCATCGCCGCAGAGATCGACCGCGAACTCGCCCTGCTAGTCGAGCAGGATGGCGCGGCCTACGACCAGACCGTGTTGATGACCCCGCGGCTGGAAGCACGGCCGGCGCTCGCACCCTTCTTTCCCAACCCCGCCTACCAGGCGAGTCCTGCCGGCCGCTTCCGGGGAAGAGTCGACGCGGCACTGTGGGCGTTCGCCGCGGAAGCCGATCCCATGCTCGATCCGGTGCACTTCCTGAGCAGGGCAAGCGGCACCCGCCTCGGGCAGATCGCCCACGGGTGTCTGTTCACCGGGCGCAAGAGTCAACGGCGAAGGCTCACCGCCTGGTTGGATGATCCGCAGGGCGACGAACCGTCCCTCTTCGTCGTGACCGGCAGCCCGGGGGCGGGCAAGTCGGCTCTCCTCGGCGTGGAGGTCTGTCTGACCCATCCCCAGCTACGAGATGTCGCAGGAACCGTGCGCACCCGGATCGACGTGCGCCAACGCCCCCTGCTCAACCCGCTCCTGGCCGCCGTCCACGCACGTCAGCGGACCGGCCAGCAGGTCCTCGACTCCCTCGCCCGACAGCTCTCCCTGCACCTCCCCGAGGCTTCCCCGGGCTCATGGACTGTGCAGTCCATAGAGACGCAGCTGCGGCGGCTGAACAAGCCGGCCGTGCTGGTACTGGACGCCCTCGACGAGGCGACCGAGCCGGAAGACCTGCTGGCACAGGTCTTGCTGCCGCTCGCGAGCGCTCGGGTCACCGAGAAGGACGGTCGGGAACGCGCCCTGTGCCGGGTCCTTATCGGGACGCGTCCGTGGTGGGACCGGTTCTCCGCCTTGAAGGACGCGCTGAGCCACCCCGACGACCTGCTCGACCTCGATCTGGTACCGGACCGGGAACTCCGCACCGACCTCACGGACTACCTGGAGGAACTGCTGTGGAGCGCCCCGGCCTATCAGACGGATGCCGAGGCCAGACGCCAGGTGTGCGTCACGGCGGCCACCGAACTGATCGGGAGAAGACAGGACGGTGGGTTCCTCCTGGCATCGCTGTTCGCCGACTATCTGGAGCGGCGGCCCGACGCGCTCAACCCGGGCGAGATCGTGGACCTGATCCCCCGCGACCTCCCCGGCATGATGGAACTGCATCTGTCGGTGCTGACCGCCGATGAACCCTGGTTGCGCCCCGTTCTGGTGGCTGTCGCGCACGCGTACGGGGACGGGATGCCGCTGCGTCTCGTTCACGAGGCGGCACTGGGACTCCTCGACCGGGCCGACGCGCCCCGGGACCCGTCCACCGAGCCGGCGCTGGAAGACACCCGGCACATGCTGGAAACCGCCTCGTTCTACCTGCGGACGGCCACAGAATCGGACGGACGCCAGCTGTACCGCTTCTTCCACGCGAGCCTCAGCGAGTACCTGCGCAAACATCCCGTGGGAGGAGGCGTGCGGGACGCTACCGGAGACACCCAGGAGCACGTCTTCCGGCGGCTGGTCGAGCACGTCCCGGGGTCGGCGGGAGCCCGCCGTTGGAGATCCGCCTTGCCCTACCTGCGACGGCATGCCATCGATCACGCTCCCGCGGGCGCGGTCGACGGGCTTCTGGAGGACGCCGAGTTCGTCGTCCACGCCGACGTGGAGTACGTCACCGCCCATCTGCACCGGGCCGAAGGCACCGTGGGGAGAGCACACGCAGCCGTCTACCGGTCGGCGATCGCACACACACCAGGGCTGACAGATCCCGAAGCCCGCAGGCAACTTCTGGCACTCGACGCGATCCGTTGGGGGGTGCGCCCGTTGCTGACTGCGCTGGAGGCTCTGCGCCCCCGGACCGGCAACACGGCCGCCGCCGTGACAGTGCGGTGGGCGACGAACTCGGCGCTCCAGCCGGCCCTACGGCACACGCTGCCGGTGACGGACCGCTTCTCGGCTGCCGACCTGAGGCCGTTCCCCATGAGGGGGCACACCTACCTCTTCCACCCAGAATCCCGCGGCAAAGTCGACGTCTGGGATCTGACCTCGGGGCGGCTACACACCTCGTTGCACCCGGGGGACCAGGCGAAGATCCTCACGGAGCCCATCCCCCTGCCGAATGGCCGAACGGTGGTCCTCACCGCGGGTGCTCCCTACGACAGCACGGTCAGGATGTGGGATCTGGAGGACGGCAGCCTCTGCCGCTCGCTGGGGTCGCCCGGTCAGAAGACGCAGCCCGAGGTGCGTGTCGTCGCACTGGAGGGACGCGCCCACGCGGCCGTCCTCTACCCCGGCACGAGGACGGTGCGGATCTGGGAACTCGAAAGCGGCACCCAGCGGGACTGCATCGAGCACGATATCGAGGTGTCCTTCGCACACGTTGTGCCCGTCGACGGCCGTCCGCACCTGCTGACCGGATCCCGGCCGGGCGACCTCTTCGTCTGGGACCTCGCCGACGCCAGTCTGCGCTGCCGTATCGAGTGTTCGCAGGCCTCGGAATACTACGACGTGACCGACGGCGGCCGTTCGGTCATGGTGGAGGTCGGAGCGGGCACTGAAGTCTCGCTGTGGGACCTTTCGGACGGCACGCGATATCGGTCCGTGAACACGGGCGTGTTCAGCCACGAAACGGATCTGCTTGAAGGCGGCGGCCTGGATGCGCCGCTGTTGTTCGTCTGGACCGGACGGGACAGTGGCGACGTGTGGGATCTGGGCAGCGGCGAGCGCGTCGACACACTCAGCCACAGCCGCAACGCGCCGCCGTATGTCGTCGCGGGCGAGGCCGGGCCTCTGCTGCTGACGTCCGGTGACGTGATGTCCGGCACCATACGGGTGTACAGCCTCCGCGGACGTCGGCACCGCTACGCGCTGCCGAGCAGGCGCTGGCGCCAGATGCGGCCGTTCGACCACGACGGCACGGCTCTCGCGCTGACTGTCGGCGACGAGGGACAGGAGATGGTGCTGTGGGACCTCGACCGCGGCGTGGAGCGGCACCGGATGGCGCACGGAGCGGGTACTGCCATCGAGGCCGTGGGAGAGATCGACGGTGTGCCCCACGCGGTGACCTCCAGTAAGGCGGACGGGACCCTGCGGGTGTGGAACGTGTCCGACGGCAGACTTCGGCAGACGCTGCACCAGGGCGTGCTGCACGAAGCGGCGTTCGCGGAGATCGACGGCCACACGCATGTCCTGACGACAAAGCTTCAGGGCGCTCTGCGGGTGTGGGACGTCAGCGACGGCAGCCTGCGGCCGAAGGCGATCGCACGCACCTGGACAGATGTCGCGCTGGTGGAGGAGGAGCGGTGTCCGGCCGCGCTGGTGGTTACGGAGACCAGCGGCAAGGGAGACGCCACAGGCACGAGCACCGTGGAGTTCTGGGACCTCTCGGACGGCACCCTGCAGTGGAAACGGCCCTTCGGGTATGGCGCGAGCATCGTGGAGGTCGTGTCGGTCGCGGGGGAACCACACGTCGTGGCCATGCGGCACCACCTCCATCAGGCCGAGCTCGGCGTCTGGCCGCTACATGACCCGACGGCACTGCGCGTGTTCGAACCGCCGCTTTCCACGGAGGCGGACGTGCACGTGGTGGACCTCGATGGTGTCCCCTTCGTGCTCTCCTTCGTCGGCGTCGTCCCCCGCCGCAAGCTGGTCATGTGGGAGATCGGCACCTCGCGGGTGCACGCCGAGATGCATCACCCGGGTCTGCTGGTCGAGCTGCTGGTGGCCGAGACCCCCCAGGGCCCGATCGGACTGATCTCGTCCGCGGAAACGGTGCAGGTGTGGGACCTGCGGCAGGGGGCGCTGCTGCACACGCTCGTCCATCAGGGAACGGGACGAGTGGAGCCGACGGTGGTGATAACCCCGGCCGGACCCCGTCTGCTGACCGTCAACAAAGGGGCCGAGAACCGCGACGTCATGGTGTGGGAGCTGACGACCGGCTCCCTGCTGGCCCGCCTCACTCATGCGCACGAGCTCCAGATATGCCCAGTCACCCCGTCCTGCTCCCCCTTTGTGCTCACCGTCTGCCCCAAGACCGCCGAGGTGCAGGTATGGACGACGGAGGGTGAGGCGGGTCCCGTAGTGCTGCATCACGGCAAGGGGCCGACGGCCGTGGACGTGGCGACTTTCCCCCTCGACGGCCGCCCCCACGCGGTGACCTCCACCCCACGTCGCGAAGGTCCGCTCAGCCTCTGGGACCTGGCGTCCGGCTCGCTGCGGTGCACGACGGAACGGTCCTTCACCGGTCCGGTGACCTCACTGCTCGCCGACACGGGGCCCGGTCCGATGGTGCTGAGCTGCGACAGGAACGACCCGTCGGTGACCGTGTGGGACCCGCGTACCGGCGAGACCGTCGGCAGACTCGGCCACGGCGCCCAACGCGGCGTGAAGGTCGTCACCACGATGCACGACGGGAGGCACTTCGCCCTCACGTTCGGCGGCGGGACGTCCTGGGTGCGGCTGTGGGATCTGACGGACCTCGACTTGCGGCGCCAGCCCGTCACGCAGCGTTTCCCGGCTCCAGTGCAGGCCGTGTCCGTGGCCGACTCGGGCTACCTAGTCCAGTTCGGTTCGGAAGCCGCTTTCACACTGTGGCCGGCGCCGGAGGGCGACATAACGACGACAACGCGGCAGGAGACAACGGCATGAACGGTGTTCCGGTCCTGGCGGTCCATGGAATCGGCAACCTGCAGAAGGACCTCGATCCCGGCTCCGCCGCCCGCGTGCTGGCCGAGGAGTGGCGGAAGAGTCTGGCCGAGGGTTACGCCGCCTGCCGGCTGACCCACCTCACCGTGCCCGATCTCGTGGTCGCCTACTACGCTCATCACCTGAGCCCTGACGAAAGCCAGGACCACTCCGACACGGCCGAACTCGAACAGCTCACCGCCGGGGAACGCCGTATCGCGTGGGACTTCCTGCACGCCGCGGGAGCTCCCGTGCCGGCAGAGGAGCAGGGATGGCCGCTGGCCCCGTTGCGGCAGGCACTGCACTGGGTTGCGACCGTGCATCGCCGGCCCGCCGAGCTCCTCTCGCGCGTCGTCGTGGCCCTGGCCCGAGAGGTCTACACCTACCTGAGCTCTCCCGCCCGACGCCGACAGGCACGCACGGTTGTCATCGACGCGGTCCGCACCCACCGCCCCCGGGTCGTCCTGGCCCACTCCCTCGGCTCGGTGGTGGCCTACGAGGCTCTCCACGAGGCCACGGACCTACGCGTCGACCTCCTCATCACTCTGGGGTCACCGCTCGGTCTGCGCGGCGCCGTCTTCGATGCACTGGACCCCGAACCGCGGGCCGGGCGCGGCTCACGGCCACCGGGCGTCAACCGCTGGTACAACGTGGCGGACCCCGGAGACCTCGTGGCCCTGCCCAAGAAACTCGGCGGACGCTTCCCGGTCGACCGGCACGAGACGACGCACATCGGCCTCGTCGACTTCCACACGCTGGGCGGGTATCTCAGTGAAGGCACCGCCGTCGCGGGCTTGGCCGCCTACGTCTCCTGACCACATGCCGGGCAGGGACCCGGCCTGGTCAACTCAGGTGTCCGAATCCCCTGTTGATGTTGTGACTGCTGCACACCCCAGCGGGCGAAACGTTCACAGACAGTGTGCCCCGAGCCATAGCGCTCGGGTAGACCCCGCCGGGGCACCTCGGTCCGACGACCTGCCGGTGATCCCGCCAGGGCCGCCCAAGACCATCAACACCCGGCAGCGCAGGGGCTATCTATTCCCACGCCGCGTCCGTCAACTCACCACGACCCACCACAAGATCAATTATCAGACACGGCCTAGGCCGTCGATGTGAACGGCAGGGCTACAGGTTGGTCGGATCGACACCTTCCTGCGTCAAAGCGCGCAACACGGTCCGCCCCGGCGCTCGCTCACGGGGACGGACGAGGGCCGTGAAGACTTCAGGGTCGGAGAAGATCGGCTCGCCACTGGGACGGCGCATGTACGGAACGAAGCCGTAGTCGACGCCGTCGTGGGCCTCGTAGCTCATCCACGAGATGACTTCACGTTCGCCCTCGCGCAGCGGGTGATTGGACACCGCTCGTGCCTGAACCCGGTCGTCGGTTTCGACCCAGACCTGAGGGACGGCGAAGACGAATCGGGTGGTGTGGTTCTGCTTGGCCTTCTCGGCTGCGCGCTGCTCGAATGCCGCGGCCGTAGGTTCGTCGCGCAGGTAGTCGTAGTCGGACAGCACGAGAGTGCGGTCGCCTTGCAGTGCCACCACCGCCGGGCAGTCCCGTTCGAGGATGGCCCGCTCCAATCGGCCGATCACGTCGGACAGCAGGCTCTGCGTCTCCTGGTTCACGTCAGTGGTCGTTTCCCTGCTGTGGATCATCCCGGAGTTTGAAATCGTGGTAGACATCCATGATTTCCACCGAGACACGGTCACCGAGATGGGCGAGGCGCAGCAGAGTGCGGCTGGTGTGGCTGTTGAGGCGACGTGCTTCGCGGCTCGGTCTTTCGATCACGTCCGTTCCGTCCAGCGCTTCCAACGCCTCGGCCAGTTCCCGCACGGTGGCTCGGGCTTGAGTCAAATCAATCTTCACTGTCCCTACCTCCAGGCTCCCCGGCAGTCTCCCGCATTCAGGATGCCTTCGGTGCCCGGAACAGCAGGTCAGTTGCCACCTTGCTGGGTCTTGGCCTCGACGTAGTCCGACAGCTGGTGGACGCGGTGATTGGCCTGTTGGGCAGCCTCTCGCAGGATCGCGACGGCGATCTCGACGCTGGTTCCGCCGGGTGCTGGTTCGCCCAGCACGGCCATAGCCTCGGTCAGAGTCCCGAGCTTCAGCGGGCTGGGTGCCGAGATGTCGAGCAGCCAACGGTAGACGCCTTCGTCTCCGTCGTCCACGAACTCGAAGCTGATGGCCATCTCCTTCGGTTTGTCGATCACCCGTGCTGCTTGAGCACCCTTCACCAGAAGGAAAGCACCGTCCTCCTCGCCAGGCTCACGCGGGCTCCAGGCCATCCCGATCAGGGGAGAGTCCGGCGATACCAAGACGCTGTCGCCGCCGAAGCTCACATCGACTTCGTAGGCAACGACGAGTTCGGTCAGCCAGGCACGAGCTGCTTCCTCGTTCAGCGCAAAGGGATCCACGGACACTCTCCTTTCTGACGTTGGGGCCCTCCGTGTGCCGATGCCTTGCACGAGTACAGACATACGAAGGGTGATTCGTGGGCCCTGACTCGGGCAATTCCTTGGGTACTTCGGGTTCTGGAGCCTGGACGGGCCGGACGCGGAAAAGGCCCAAGCTGCCCGTTCGGCCACGCCGGCTGGGGCGCACAACTCCGAGGCCGGCTCGTACCTGTCGTGATCGAGCGCGGTGTCACGGTGTCCCGCGGGCACCACGAGGTGACTAGAGATCCGCCTCGCTGAGGGGCTGCTTGACGAACGGGTAGGCCAGCAGCGCCCCGTACTGCTCGGCGTAGATCAGACACAGGTCCGCACGACCCTGCCGGGTGAGGGCCACCGGAGGGTTCGCCGCCTGCTCGACGCCCACGGTGCGGTTGACCAGGGCGGGTACGTTGCCCTGGTCGATGTACACGGCGCACAGATCGCACGCCTTCCAACGGCCTCCGTCGGACCACACGAATTGGACCCTCGGGTCGCCGGCGAGGTCCGGCGGGACATCAGTGTCGATCGACAACGACCAGCGCGGGTCCGAGTCGTGGCAAAAGTCGCAGCCTGTGCCGTCGAACCGACCGCACAGGAGGACCAGGCGCGCGATCATTTTCTGGGCGTCGTTGTGCGTGACGCGCACGACGACATGGCTGTCCCACTCCGGCTCGCCCTCCAGGACCTCCGACCACAGGGCCAGGCCGATCGCGTCGCCGTCGTCCTGAAATTCGAAGGTGTGCCGCACTGGGCCTACCTTCTCGATCCAGAATTCGCGATCCGGTCCTGCGTCTGTTTCCTCTCTCACGTAAGTGTCGGAGAGCGCCATCCTTGATCGCCTCGATTCTCAATATCGCGTCTCATCAATGAAGTTCAGGTCGGGGTCGAACGCGACCCGGTAGCCCGCCCCGGTAAGCGCAGCGAAGACACGAGTGGCGCGGGCGTTCTCTTCTTGCTCGCTCAGGTCTGGCGGCAGTTCGAACCAGCGGTACGCCGGGGGTTGTTGCTGCTCGACGAAGCCGTGCTCCTCCAGCAGCGCCCGCACTGGTTCGGGTAGAGGCTCTTGGTCATCGCCGCCGTCAGCGATGACCGGGCCCTGCCAGCGCCGGAAGATCTCGACATGGCAGGGCTCGCCGTCTCGGCTGATGTGCATCGTGAAGTCACCTCTCTCGGTGTCCCGAGATTCGCCGTGCGGTGGATTCGGCGGTGGTCCCTGCCGAACTCACAACAGCGGTTGGGCGGTTGCGGGCAGGCTGTAGTGGGCGTCGCCGGGGAAACGGTCGTTCCGGTCGGGCCAAAGGGCTTGCCAGACCGGCGGGGTGGTGCCGTAGATCGCGTGGATGACACCAAGGTCTTCCGGGCGGCTGACCGGGCGCAGTCGCAGGCCGAGTCCTCCCTGGAGGAGTCCGCCGATCTCCAGTCCGTCTGCGGGCTCCACGCCGCGGTCGGCGAGCCCGATCGCGAGGGAGTTCAACACTCTGGTCGAGAGGTCCGGTGCCCCTCCGGTGAATGCGAGCTCGTAGGCGCGGCCAGGACGGGTGTGCAGCCCAACGGTGTATGCGAATGGCGGCTCCCCCATAGTCGGATCGCCGCCGACGTACTGCACTGCGTGCCCGTGTTCTGCGATGACCTCAGCCACGCGCCGGAGGTATGGGCCTTCCCAGGTCATGGCCTTCCTTTGTGGGTGTGGAGGTGTCAGCGCCGACGCAGGAGCATCAAGCGCCGATGAGCTGTGGACTTCACGTCGTCGTCGGTGCCTTCGAGCAGGCGCAGACCGCGTGCGGCCGGTTTGTTGCCCTTCAGGCCGGAGGCGGCGCTGGGGCGGATGGGCGCGTAGTGGTCCAGGTAGTCGGTGACGGCGCGCTCGGCGGCGTAGGCGGTGCGGCCGGTGCGCTCGGTCTCTTCGGCGAGCAACGCGTGGAGCCGGTCGCGACGAGCCTCGCGGGTCCGTGTCGAACGGGGTGTGGCGGTGTCGTCCGGCTCCCACAGCGAGTCGATCAGCTCGTTGAATTCGTTGATGGCGAGATCGGTGCGGGCGAGCGCGGTTTCCTCATCCGCCAACCGGTCGTAGTACTTGATCGACAGGCCGAGGGTACGGCGGGCTTCCTTGATGCGGTCGGTGGCCTTGCGGGTGTGCCGGATGCTCCAGCGGGTGAACGCGTGCTCCACGGCGAGGCGTTCGGTGTTCCCACAGACCGGACGCCAGGGGGTTGCTACGACTTGGAACGACGAGCTGCCGTCGTGGCTGTTGATGGCCACGATGAACGGGATGATGCTGTCGTTGATGCCGTCGGCATCGACGGTCACGTGCTGGGGCAGGCGCATGGCGACGAAGACCTTCTTGCCTCCGCGGAGCGCTCCGGCCGATTCCCAGATCGCCTCGTCGTCGTTGGCCAACTCCTGGAGGAACTCGAAGGCTCGGCGGTTCTGGATGATCTCGTAGCCGTTGCGGACCACGCCTAAGGAGGCCCCGGTGTCGGTGCGTACGGTGTGGTGCAACGTTGTATCGACGCGGGTTTCGCCGTTCCACGGGTATTGGGCCGGGACGCTCTCGACCTGGTAGTCGATACCGCCGAGTTCCAGGACCTTGTCGATGTCGCTGGTGCCGCCGGGGATGACGTTGCCGAGGGTGTGCCACGCCGGAACTGCCGTGTAGAGAGCCGCAGTTCCGAGAGACAGGTCGAGTCCGTGCTGCGGAACGCCCTGAGCGCTCAGGATCTCTCCGGCGTCCCACCCGGTCAGGACTCGGTAACGGCCATCAGGCAGAAGCTCCAACTCTCCAGCAGCGAGACGGTCTTGGAGTGCGCGTTCCCAGTCACGCGCAGCCCGTAACTGAGTCGCGCGCTCGTCCGCGAAGGCTTCGTTGACGTCGACAGACATGCCTGATCCTTTCTGTGAGACAGGGTGAGCGAATCGGTGGCTCACGGCTCGCGCCGAACAGGGCGCGGCCACTGGAGATTCGGACAGAAGAGGGCCCCCTCCTACGGAGAGGGTTGGTCAGGAGAGGGCCCAGCCCGCCCCGGACGAATGCGGGTACGGGGACCGGCGGCGGGGAATGCAGACAAAGCCGCCGCCGGAGTCTTGATCAAACGGACGAGGAAGCCCGAAGTCATGCTGCTGGTACGGCCGTTCGGCCACCTGGCCACACCGAGAAGCTGGGCGTCACCGTCGGATGCTTGACGACCGCACGGATCGAACAGCGGGCCAAGTCATATAGATACGGGTCACAGAAGGCCCCGAATACCGATCTTCTACGGTTCTTCGCGATCGCGGCGGCACACCTGCCCTTGAGCAGCGTTCTCCGGACGAGGACGACGACGGTGGACGTTCACCCGCGATCTGTGCCACGACCGTCGGGGCCGCCAGGACGATGTTGTTCCTCGTCCGGCGCAGTCGACAATGGACTGGAGGCACTCGGCTTCTCCAGGAGCTGCGCCTGCACGTGGGCGATCGCGGTGAACGGCGTGCTCGAAGTGCGGTCGTAGCCGCGGAGGACTACCGACCCTTGCTGGTGCCGGGCACGCTGGATCACCCCAAGCTCCCCCGTCAGGGGTGCTTGTGTATCCGCATGAGCCATCATCCGCGCCGCGCCGGCCACGAGGCCCACTGCCGGATGATGCTCCGTACTGCCAACGCTTGGACCGGGCAGAGCGGCTGTAGTACGTCAGCTGGCCCGAAGATGACCAAAGACCCCCAGTCCGTACTCTAAACACGTTCACGCGGCTCTGACGATGCTGGGCTACGCCTGCTCAGTCCGTATCGGAGAAGATTTTGGCGACCGGCAAGGAGCAGTGGCCTGTCTCGCTGGCGTGCCGCTTCTTGCGTCGAATGAGCTCGTCCAGGCGGATGCGCTGATCCAGCACGGCCATGAAGTCGAGACCGTCCATTGTGATGAACGGCGTGCTGAAGCTGTAGACCGCCAATGCGTCCGACGTGAAGCCGTTCATGCTGACGTAGAGGCCAAGGGTATTCTTCCCTTTGCGCTCGATGTTGGTCTTGAAGACGTCCAGCTCCCGACGGCCGATGCGCTCCTTCCACCACTTGGCTTCAATGACGTAGTGGTCGGTGTCGAACGAGAACGCACCATCGATCTGTTCATATTCCATGACATAGGACGCCCGCGGCTCCAGGTCGTAGAGGGCGAACAACTTGTTGATGAAGACCTCGAAGTCCCGGCCTCGCTGGTGCTTGTCCGCGGCCGAGTGCATGACGAGAAACCGTTGCTTCAGGTCATCATGGGCCTGAGCGAACGCCCGGCCATCCTGGGCTGTCTTGGCACTCTGAGCGATGGTGGCCGCGTGGACCTCGTGCTCCGCGATGACCTCACGCTGTTTAGCAGTCCAGCGCTTCACTTCAGCCACGGCGGCCGTTGCCTTGGCTATCTTGTCGGCACCATCCTCCTGGAATGTCAGGTTAGGGAAGGTCTCCATGGCGGCAATGTCGAGCATGAGCGCGACCGTCAGATCGAGGTATCGGGCTTCATTGGCTCGCAGGAGCTTGACCAGCTGACCAGACACTTCGCGCTTGGTCGCTCCGAAATCCAGCCGCGCCAGCAGCTCGCTGTGATCCTGAAGCATCCCCCGGACGTACAGCTCAAACGGCCCCTTGTTCCAGAAGATGAACGTCAAGGCCTCGATGAGCGCCAGGTAAGCACTCTGGTTCATCGTCTTCTTTCGGGCACTGTCCGGCATCCGTCCCCCTCCGCAGACCACCATGCACTCACGGTCACCGATCTATCACGGTACCGCGCGATCAGTCGATGACCAGCCTGTACGACAAGGCTTGATCCAGGGGGCGTTGATGACCCGTCATCCGAAGCGCGCCGACGAGGTGATGGCACAGGCGGATGGTAGGCAGTAGAAACGACTCGTCCTGGCCGTCATCGGGGAGGACTGGCAACGGTCACGCCCGGAAGTGATCCGCCACACCGTCAAGCATGTCCAAGTAGTCGCCCGCACCGACTAGACCACCAGACGCCTTGGAACCGTGCAGCGCTGCTGTCAGGACGATGCTGCGCAACTCGGCTGGCTGCTTGGGCTCTCCGTTCCTGAAGTGCCAGCGATTGCCGTGAGCACAGGCGTTACGGAAGTGCCGGACAAACTCAAGCAAGGGGTTTGTCCTGTCGCGTAGCCCTGCCCGCTCTACGGCATCCCCCAGGCGCGTAGCGCCATGCATCGCCGCGAAGTTCAGCAGGTCATCACCCAGTCCGGCCCCCGGAGTCGAGCTGGCCTTGGCGAAGATGTCCGTCAGCCGGTCCGCAGAGTGTGGCGTGCCGTCGTTGCGGTAGACGACCAGCGGCGACTCAATAGTCTGTTCGTACAGGTCGCGGTAGATGGCCATGAGCGGCTGGCGCGGATCAGCGAGCGGCAGTATGGCCAGATTAAGGCCGCAGAACCCAATCTTGAGTTCGTCAGCCATCTGCGCGATGCGTTCCGCCTCCATACCCATAGCCCGGCATGTTACGGCCTCCTCACTATGTGTTCCCCTGGCTACAACGAGTCGGAGGAACATCATCCGGGCCCAGCCAACCCGACCGATGGTGCGTCATCCGTCTACCTCTCGGCCTCCATCCCGCCGGCACGCTCACTGAGCTTCTTCAGCGTTGCCGCTCCAGGGTGAGGATGGCTTTGGCGATTGACGTCATGCGGTTGGGGCTGCAGCGGGATCT
>NZ_JBHXME010000095.1:0-42084 GCF_042721125.1 Streptomyces sp. NPDC058469 | reverse complement strand
CCGCGCCGCCACCTGGGGCGTGGCCACCAGCGGAAGCGAGTCCTCCTGGGCGTGGCGCGCGGTCACGCCCGCGATCGCGGGGGCGGGGCCCTGTCCGGCACGCGTGCGTGCGGCCGCGAACTCCGCACGCGCGCGTGCGGGTCGATAGCCCTCCTGGCGTACCGTTTCCGCACCGACGACCACCACGTCCGACAGCGCCCTCAGCGTGCCGAAGATCCGCATGTCGGCGGGGCCGGAGATGGGCTGCGAGCGGCCCTCGTGCTGACCGGCCCCGTCGAGCGTGGACACCATGTTGGCGCGCAGCCAGGGGGCGTTCCCGGCGGGGTAGGCGTACGCCTCCGCCAGCTCCACAAGCCCCCACTCCCGGTCCGCCCCACGCGCATCGGGAGCCCCGTTCGAGGCCTGGGCTGCTGTTTCGTCGGTCACAGGGAACAGGCGTCGCATGTCGTGCAGTGTGGCACGGCCCTTAGAGTGGTGAACCGTGTCGTCCTCCACTGCCGCCTCCGGGATCAGCCCGATAGCAGACGCGGCCCCGCTGTCCCTGTGCGCCCGTGAGCCGTACGTCCCCGCGGACCGGCTGGTCGCCGAGATGGTGCCGCCGCCGCGCTTCGACTCGGTGCGCTTCGCCACGTACATCCCGGACCCGAACCAGCCCAGCCAGACCGAGGCGGTCGGCGTCCTGGAGACCTTCGCCGCCGGACTCGGCGGGGCACACGCCGCGAGCACCGCCAGGCGCGGCTTCCTGGGCTTCGGCAAGGGCAAGGCGGCCAAGACCCCGGCCGGGCCCCGTGGCGTCTACCTCGACGGCGGCTACGGCGTCGGCAAGACCCACCTGCTGGCCTCCCTCTGGCACGCGACCCCGGCCGAGCCCGCGCTCAAGGCCTTCGGCACCTTCGTCGAGCTGACGAACCTGGTGGGCGCGCTCGGCTTCCAGAAGACGGTCCAGACGCTCTCCGGCCACCGCCTGCTGTGCATAGACGAGTTCGAGCTGGACGACCCGGGCGACACCGTCCTCGTGTCGACCCTGCTCGGCAAGCTGGTCGACGCGGGCGTGGCGCTCGCCGCCACCTCCAACACCCTGCCGGGCAAGCTCGGCGAGGGCCGGTTCGCGTCCGTCGACTTCCTGCGCGAGATCCAGGGCCTGTCCGCGCACTTCCGCTCGCTGCGCATCGACGGCGACGACTACCGCCACCGCGGCCTGCCGGAGGCCCCGGCGCCGTTCTCCGACGAGCAGGTGACGAAGGCGGCGTACGCCACCCCGGGCGCCTCCCTCGACGACTTCCCGCACCTCCTCGACCACCTCGCCAAGGTCCACCCCAGCCGCTACGGCGCCCTCACCGACGACCTCAAGGCCGTCTGCCTCACCGACGTCCAGCCGATACCCGACCAGTCGACCGCGCTGCGGCTCGTCGTCCTCGCGGACCGGCTCTACGACCGTGAAGTGCCCGTCCTGGCCTCGGGGTCGCCCTTCGACCAGCTGTTCAGCGAGGAGATGCTGAACGGCGGCTACCGCAAGAAGTACTTCCGCGCGATCTCCCGTCTCACCGCGCTGGCCCGGGACGCCAAGGGCCTCGTCAAAACCGCCTAGTTCACGCCAGCCCAAGCGCGCTTTTCACGCTCTCTTGCATCGGAAACGCTGCGTTAACCCTGCAAACTACTTCACCGGGTTACCGTGTTACTTGACCAGCCGTTGACCAGGCCTTGGTCTGTACTAGGAACACGAACTGGCCGGAGGGGGGCGCATGTTCCGAGGTAGGACGGCTCGGACCGTCGTGACGCTCCTCACTTCCGCCCTGCTCGCCCTCCAGTTCTTCACACCCACGGAATCCTTCGCACCCGCGCACACAGCGCGTCATGCGGAGGCCAAGGCACTGCCCGGGCTCAAGCTCAGCGGCAAGGCCCTGCGCGCCGAGACCATCACGTTCCGCGACTGCGGCGCCTCCGGGACCCCCAGCGTCCCGCTGCGCCTGCGCGACCGTTACCGCACCGCCGACTGCGGGCCCGAGACGCCCGAGCGCCCGCTCCTGACACAGGACCCGGCGGCCGTACGCACCTCGATGGCGCCCGGCACGGCGCGGCACCGCACATCGAGATCCTCGACAGCACACACTCCGGCGGCACTTCAGGTCTTCCGCTGCTGAGAGCTGAGCAGGCAGTCAATTCCCCCACGCACACTGTCATGCAAGCCCGACGCGCCCCGAGGGCGCGCCAGGAGGAGTACTTCATGCAGCCCCTCATCGACAACGCCCGTACGTTCGGACAACGCCCTGAGGAGTTCGCCAAACTCGCCGAAGGCCAGTCCCCGCAGGTGCTGTTCATCACCTGCTCCGACTCCAGGGTCGTCCCGGCCCTGATCACGGGCGCCCGCCCCGGCCAGCTCTTCGAGCTGCGCACCGCGGGCAACATCGTCCCGCCGTACGCCTCCGGCAGCCCCACCAGCGAAGAGGCCACCATCGAGTACGCCGTGGAGGTGCTCGGCGTCCAGGACGTCGTCGTCTGCGGCCACTCCCACTGCGGTGCCGTCGGCGCGCTGGTGCGCGGCGACGACCTCGCCGCCGTCCCGGCCGTACGCGACTGGCTCGCGCACGCCGCCGACGAACCCGCCCCGAGCGACACCGCCGACCCGACGGTCGCCGGGGCCGTGCAGAACCACGTGCTCGCCCAGTTGCTGCGACTGCGCTCCTACCCTTGTGTGGAGCGGCGGTTGGCGGACGGACGGCTGCGGGTGCACGGCTGGTACTACGAGGTGCACACCGGTGCCGTGCTCGAACACAGCGCGGACACCGACCAGTTCGAGGCCCTGTGAGTCGCGCCATGGACCTGAAGATGAACGGCCTGAAGAAGAACAACGACAAGACCAAGTTCCCTTATCTACGGCAGGACTTCGCGGCCTCGCTCGTCGTGTTCCTGGTCGCGCTCCCGCTCTGCGTGGGTGTGGCCGTCGCCTCCGGTGTGCCGGCCGAACTCGGCCTGGTCACCGGCATCGTGGGCGGGCTCGTCACCGGATTCATGCGGGGCAGCAGCCTCCAGGTGTCCGGGCCCGCCGCCGGTCTGACCGTGCTGGTCTTCGAGGCGGTGCGGGAGTACGGGCTGCCCGCCCTCGGAGTCATCGTGCTCACGACCGGTGTGCTCCAAATCCTCATGGGCGTCCTGAAGTTGGGGCGATACTTCCGGGCCATCTCGGTCTCGGTGGTCGAGGGCATGCTGGCCGGCATCGGACTGGTGCTGATCGCCGGGCAGTTGTACTCGGTGGCCGGCGCCAAGGCCCCGGCCTCGGGTCTCGACAAGATAGTCGAGCTGCCCGGCGTGCTCGTCGACGCCGTCGGGAACACGGAAGCGCTGGCCTCGCTCGCGCTCGGCGCCGCCACCATCGCCGTCCTGGTGCTGTGGAAGCGCCTGCCGGCCAAGGTGCGTACGGTGCCGGGTCCGCTGGCCGCCGTAGGACTCGCGACGCTCGCCGCGCTCGCCCTCGGGCTGCCGGTGGCGACCGTCGAGGTGCAGGGGCTGTTCGGTTCGCTCCAGCCGCCGCCGCTGAGCGCGTTCGGTGAGCTGGCGCAGGTCGGCGTGCTGGGCACGATCGTCGCGTTCACGTTGATCGCGTCGGCCGAGTCGCTGTTCAGCGCGGCGGCGGTGGACCGGCTGCACTCCGGTCAACGCACCCAGTACGACAAGGAGTTGGTGGCGCAGGGCGCGGGCAACGCGCTGTGCGGGATGCTCGGCGCGCTGCCGATGACCGCGGTGATCGTGCGCAGTGCGGCGAACGTGCAGGCGGGCGCGCGGACGAAGGCGTCCCGGGTGCTGCACGGCGTATGGCTGCTGCTGTTCGCGGCGCTGCTGCCGAACGTCCTCGCGTACATCCCGATCCCGGCCCTGGCGGGCATCCTGGTGCACGCCGGCGCCAAGCTGATCCCGGTCCGGGAGATCGTGTCGCTGTGGCGCGAGCACCGGGGCGAGGCGCTGATCCTGGTCGTCACGGCCCTGTCGATCGTCGTGGTCAGCATGTTCGAGGGCGTGCTCATCGGCCTCGCGCTGGCCGTCGCGAAGACGGCGTGGGAGGCCTCGCACATCAAGCTGGAGGTCGTCGACAAGGGCGCGGGCCCCGTGCAGGCGTATCTGTCGGGCAATGCGACCTTCCTCCGGCTGCCGAAGATCCTCGACAGCCTGGAGGCGCTCCCCCAGGACCGGCCGGTCGAACTGCACCTCTCCGGCCTGCACCACCTCGACCACGCCTGCCGTACGGCCCTGGAGAACTGGGCCGAGCGGCACAGCGCGGCCGGCACCGAGCCGGTGAAGGTCACCGCGCTCAAGGCCACGGCCGTGAAGTAGCGGCGCCGGTGCCTGCTCCGGGGTGATCATGGCCCCGGAGCAGCACCGGGCATACCCTTGCAGGAGTAGACACAACGGCCTCTCGACGAGGGGGTCAGGATGCTCCAGGAACTACTGGTGGCGGGCGCGGCGACCGGTTCCGCGTGCGTGGTGTACGTCGCCGCGGCGGCGCGGGTGGTCAAGCAGTACGAGCGCGGGGTGGTGTTCCGCCTCGGGCGGGTGGCCGGCGAGGTGCGGGCACCCGGCTTCACCATGGTCGTCCCGTTCGTGGACCGGCTCCGCAAGGTCAACATGCAGATCGTGACGATGCCGATCCCCGCACAGGAGGGCATCACCCGCGACAACGTGACCGTGCGCGTCGACGCCGTCGTCTATTTCAAGGTCGTCAACGCGGCCGACGCGATCGTCACGGTCGAGGACTACCGCTTCGCCGTCTCCCAGATGGCCCAGACGTCCCTGCGCTCGATCATCGGCAAGAGTGACCTCGACGATCTGCTCTCCAGCCGCGAAAAGCTCAACCAGGGGCTGGAGTTGATGATCGACAGCCCTGCCGTCGGCTGGGGCGTACAGATCGACCGGGTCGAGATCAAGGACGTCTCCCTCCCCGAGACGATGAAGCGCTCGATGGCCCGCCAGGCCGAGGCCGACCGCGAACGCCGGGCCCGGATCATCAACGCGGACGCCGAGTTGCAGGCCTCCAAGAAACTCGCCGAAGCCGCCGAGCAGATGTCCGAGCAGCCCGCCGCACTCCAACTCCGCCTGCTGCAAACGGTGGTGGCGGTCGCGGCCGAGAAGAACTCGACGCTGGTCCTTCCCTTCCCGGTCGAACTGCTGCGCTTCCTGGAACGCGCCCAACCACAGCAGCCACAGGCCGCTCCTCCTCCCCCACCGGCCGTGGAGAAGTGACATGACCGGCGGTCCCGCACGCTGACTGGCGGGCCACGCCCCCGCGCAGCAGGATCGAGGGACCGACCGGAAGGGACGCCCCATGGCCAAGAAGGGCACGAAGCGCGAGAACCGGAAGAAGAACGGGGACGGGAAGCCGGACGAAGGCCGGGGCCGGAAGAAGAGCGAGAGCCGCGAGAAGAGCAAGGCGCCCGCCCTCGGCGAGCTGCTGCGCGTCCCCGCCGGCCAGCCGGTCGACCTCTCCTCCTACGACGCCACGGCCACCCCCGGGGGCCCCGCCGACAAGGCCGCCGGCCTCAAAGACACCGCCCGGATGGGCGAGCGCCTCGCTGACCTGCAGGAACGCCTGTGGGCGGCGAGCACGGCAGGCGACGGGCGCCGCCTGCTCCTGATCCTCCAGGGCATGGACACCAGCGGCAAGGGCGGCACGGTCAAGCACGTCATCGGCCTGTTCAACCCCTCCGGCTGCCGGATCAGCGCCTTCAAGGCACCCACGCCCGAGGAGCGCAAACACGACTTCCTCTGGCGCATCAAACGCGCCCTCCCCCACTCCGGCGAGATCGGCATCTTCGACCGCTCCCACTACGAGGACGTCCTCATCGCCCGCGTCCGCGAACTCGCCCCGCACCGCGAGATCAACGACCGCTACACCCAGATCAACCGCTTCGAGAAGTCCCTCACCGACGACGGCGTGACCCTCATCAAGTGCTTCCTGCACATCTCCTACGACCAGCAACGCCGCCGCCTGCTCGAACGCCTCGACAACCCGGACAAACACTGGAAGTTCAACCCCGGCGACATCGAGGAACGCGCCCTGTGGCCCGCGTACCAGCAGGCGTACGAGATCGCCCTCGACCGCTGCTCCGCTCCGGAAGCCCCTTGGTACCTGATCCCGGCCGACCGCAAGTGGTACCGCAACTGGGCCATCAGCCGCCTGTTCCTGGAACACCTGACGGCACTGGATCCGCAGTACCCGAAGGCGGGCTTCGACGTGGAGGCGTGCCGGGAGCGGCTGCTGAGTTCGGACTGACCCTGCATTCCGTGTCGATGACCGACTAATTCGGTTTATCCTCTTATGTTCCTACGGTGACCATTCGAGTACGACGAGTCGCCGCCGCCTGTGCACTCGGCGCCGCGCTCACCGCCTGCGGGGCCCCCTCGGCGCCCCACGCCAGCCGTCCGGCGCCCAGCGCGCCCACCGCCGCCGTCTCGCGGCCGCCCACTCTCGCGCCCGGCCCCGCCGGTCTGACCCCCGTCTTCAAGAACGGTCCGCGGGTAGACGGCAAGACCGTCGCGCTGACCTTCGACGCCGACATGACCGCCGATCAGGGACCGCGCGCGGCGGCCGGCGAGCACTTCGACAATCCGCAGCTGATCGCCACGCTGCGCACGCTGAAGGTGCCGGCGACCGTGTTCATGACGGGCCGGTGGGCCGACGAGTATCCGGCCGAGGCCCGTGCCATCGGCCGGGACCCGCAGTTCGAGATCGCCAACCACTCCTACAGCCACTACGCCTTCACCGGCGACTGCTACGGCCTGCCGACCGTCTCCCCGGACCGGATGAAGGCGGATGTGGAGCGGGCGTACACGGCCTTCAAGAAGGCGGGCGTGCCGAACGCGATGCCGTACTTCCGCTTCCCCGGCGGGTGTTACGACCGGCAGGCGCTGAAGACGCTGAGCGCGGTCGGTGTCACGGCGGTGCAGTGGGACGTGGTGAGCGGCGACGCGTTCGCGACGGACTCGGACGCCGTGGCCCAGCAGGTGCTGGAGGGTGTGAAGCCCGGCTCTGTCGTCGTCATGCACTGCACGCGCAGCGCCGCCCCGGCGACCGAGCGTGCCGTGCGCATGATCGTGCCCGAGCTGCGGAAGAAGGGGTACCGGTTCGTGAAGGTCTCCGAGCTGATCGGGGCGACGGGCCGGCACCGCTGAAGGTCGCGCACTCCTCTTACGCTGGTCGCATGAGCGACGAAGAGCCGGCGCCGGCGTACGCGGAGTGTGTGCTGTGCCGGGAGCCGACCGAGTACCCGGAGTCGTACAAGGGGATCACGCTGTGCCCCGTGTGCGAGTGGCAGGAGGCGCAGCGCACCGCCTGTTCAGGGTGAGCGGCGGGAGGTGAGGGCGCAGGTCACGGCGGTCGCGGCCGCCGTGACCAGGGCGGCCCCGGCCAGCGGCAGCAACGGCACCGGAACCGTGCCGGACTGCGAGCCGGTGACCAGGCCGCTCACCGCCGCCTGCGCCGGGGAACCGGTCACCACCACGGCCGGCAGCGCCGCCGGCAGCATCGCGGGCACCGCCCGGCCGGGTGAGCGCAGCAGCGGCCAGTTGGTGAGCGCGCCGACCGCCGTGCCGAGCAGGGCGCAGGCCAGGGTCGCGAGCAGACCGGCCGCAGCGGCGGCGGGGAGCGGCACCCGGGTGCGGTGATCGGCACTCGCCGGGTCGCTGATCAGCGTGACGACGAGGGTGGCCGCCGCACCGAGCGCCGCCGCGGTGGTCGGCGCGACCAGCAGACAGACGAGGTGCGCCCGCGCGGGTCGCGTGGATGAGGTGAGCAACTGGGCCGCCTCGTGGGGGAGTTGGCCTGTCGGTGGGCCCTGGACGTCCAGCGACACCTGCGGGCCGGACGGTGAAGTGGCCGTGTCCGTAAGGAGGTTGAGGGTTCCGTCCATGACTGTGTACGTCGCGTCGGGTGCCCCCGCGAGGCGGCGCGGGTCGTGGTCGACGAAGACAACTGCTCAGCCGCGCCGCAGTTCCCCGCGCCCCTTAGGTGGGTCCCCTTGGCCGTGTTTCCAAGGGCCGCTCCTTTGCCTGGCAGACTGGAGGGTGTGACCAGTGATTCCACCGTTCCCGGCGACAACGCCGACCCCTTCCTCAACGAGCCCACCACGCGCGACGAGGCTCCGCAGTTCGTGCTGCCCCTCGTGGTGAGGATCGAGCGGGACGCTCCCCCGGCCCGTACCGACGCGCTGGAGACGGCTGCCCGGGCCGTCTTGACGATCCTGAGCGACGAGCGGGCCGTCGGTGACGGGGAGTGGGCGCAGGTCATGCGGGACTGGCAGGACGCGCGCATCCGGAAGGTGGTCCGGCGTGCGCGCGGGGCCGAGTGGCGGCGGGCCGAGGCACTGCCGGGCATCACGGTGACCGGCAAGTCCGCGGAGGTACGGGTCTTCCCGCCGGTCCCCCTCGACGGCTGGCCCAAGGACCTGGCCCGGCTCCAGGTGTCCGGCACCGACCTCGACGACCCCGAACCGCCCACCGACGCGGACCCCACGGCGCCGGTGCTCTGGCTGAACCCCGACCTCGACATGTCCGCCGGCAAGACCATGGCCCAGACCGGCCACGGCGCCCAACTCGCCTGGTGGGAACTGTCCGACGACGAACGAACCGCCTGGCGCCAAGCAGGCTTCCCCCTCTCCGTCCGCACCGCCGCCCCCGCCCGGTGGGCCGAACTCACCAGCACCGAACGGCCGTTGGTCCGCGACGCCGGCTTCACGGAGATCGCACCCGGGCTCACGGTCGCGGTCGAGGGCCACCACCGCGTCGGCGAGCTGTCCGGCGAGGGAGGCCCGGCGGTCGGCTGAGGCCGCGCGTCACGCGGGCGTGAAGCCGACCCGTTCAACTCGATGTCGCCGCCGCCTCCTCGCCCTCATGTGTCTCCTCGGCCGCCAGGGACCTGGTGTCGCGGCGGTCCAGCAGGCTCAGTACCGGAACCGTCATGACCGTGGTGACCAGGGCGACGAGGACGAGCGCTGTGAACAGCTCCTCGCTGACGATGCCGGCCGACAGGCCGATGTTGAGCGCGATCAGCTGCATCAGACCGCGGGCGTTCATCAGGGCGCCGACCCGGACGGCCACCGGGCCGGGTTCGCCGCGCAGCCGGGCGGCGGCCCAGCAGCCGCCGAACTTGCCGGCCACCGCCAGGACGACCGCGGCCGCCCCGAACACCAGCACGGACGGGTCGGAGAAGACGTCGAACCGGGTGTTCAGGCCGGAGTAGGTGAAGAACATCGGCACGAACACCACTTGGGTCACGGACTGGGTGGTCCGCACCAGCCGTTCGGAGCCCTCGCCGCGCGGCATGGCCATCCCCACGCAGAACGCCCCGAACACGGAGTACAGGCCGCTGATGTCGGTGAACCAGGCGGCGCAGAACAGCACGGCGAGCGTGAAGAGGAGGCGGGTGTCGTCGCCGAGGCCCGGGCGGTTCACGATCCAGGCCAGCAGGCGGCGCCCCAGCAGGAGCAGTACGGCCACGAACAGCAGGCTGCCGCCGACGGCCTCCAGGATGGGCCTCACCTTTCCGGAGGCCACGCTCAGCACCCCCGCCAGCATGATCCAGGCGACGGCGTCGTCCGTGGCCCCGGAGGCCAGGGCGAGCGACCCGAACCGCGATCCGGCCAGCCCGCGTTCGGTGATGATCCGGGCCAGCATCGGGAAAGCCGTGATCGCCAGGGCGACGCCCACGAACGCCGCCGTCACCCAGACCGAGACCCCGTCGACGAAGATGCCGACATGGCCGTGGGCCACGAGGGTCAGCCCCACGCCCAGGACCAGCGGGATCCCCACCCCGGCCGAGGAGACGGCGACCGCGGTGCCGGCCAGGCCGCGCCCGGCGTGCGCCCGGAACTCGTAACCGGCGCCGAACATCAGGGCCACCAGACCGATCTGGCCGGCCACGTACAGCACCGGCTTCAGCTCGGGCGGGAAGACGTGGGCGGAGGCCCCGGGGGCGACCAGCCCGAACAGGGAGGGGCCGAGCAGTACCCCGGCGATCATCTCGCCGACCACGGGCGGCTGGCCGAAGCGGCCGGCCAGCAGGACGACCAGGCGGCACGTCAGCAGAATCACGACGACGGCCAGGAAGAAGGCGGGAGCGAGCTCCACGGGAGTCATGGTCTCGTTCCTCTCAACGGCCGGCTGGGACAGAGGTGGCGGAGCCGCCGGACGAGGCGGCGAAGTAGTTCCGGCACAGCCCCTGGCGCCGGGCGTCCCACACCATGTAGCTGCCGAGGGCGAGTTGGACGAGGCTGCGCCAGACGCCCTCCCAGCTGTCGGCGAGGCGCATCACCGCGAGCCGGGTCCGCCTGCGGACCGGCGCCTCGGTGCGCGGGAGGAGCAGGCAGGGACCGCGGCTGGGCAGCGACCGGGTGTGCTCCACCGAGGACTCCAGCCGGAAGCAGCGCAGTACCTCTTCGGCGGCGACCCGCATGGTGAGGACGGCGAAACCGCGTGCCGGGCAGGGTCGGTTGGCGGTCACTCCGAACGGGATGAAGGCGGACGGCCTGGTGTCCTGGTTCATCCACCGGTCCGGGTCGAACGGGTCGTCTCCGGACCCCTGGTACTCGGGGTAGTTGAACAGCAGGACCGAACCGGCCGGGATGGGGTCGCGCCCGTCCCTGGGGATGTCCCCCGAGGTGATCCGGTGGGCCACGCCGAAGAGCGGGAAGTGCCGCAGCGTCTCGTTGATCACCCGGTCCAGGAAGTCCGGGTCCTTCTCTCCGGCCGCCAGACGGTCCTGGACCGGCCCGTGCGTGGCGAGGGCCAGCAGCAGATGGGCCATCGCCTCCGACATCTGCACGACCGCGGTGTTGAAGAACGTGCCCTGCAGGTAGTACGCCTGCTCTCGCGGGGTGAGCGTGGCCGGCAGCGGCCCGGGCGGCGGATCGTGCGCGAGCCGGTCACGTAGGTGGGCGGTGAGGCGGGCCCGGCGGTCCATGTGCCGCAGGCCGGTGCACTTCAGGGCGCCGACCACGTCGTCCGCGTTGCCGGTGATCAGGTCCCGGACGTCACGCGGGCAGGGTGCGTGGAAGACCACCTCGTAGTAGACCTCGGCCCAGACGGGCATCATCAGGTCACGCAGTCTGACCCGGTGCACGCGCGCGTGGCCGTCGAGTTCGTCGAGCACCCGGCGGGTGCAGCGGCCGACCAGCTCCGTCCACCGCTCACTGGACAGCCCGGCCAGGATCTGCCGGGTGGTCCGGGCCACGTCGTCGTAGCGCGGTCCGGGCTCCAGGTGCTCCTGGTGCACCTCCGGGCCCGGCGACAGCCAGTACCAGAACAGGTCGGACAGCGCGGCGCCCCGGCTGCGGCCGTTGGCCGCCGGATGCCCGTACACCCTCTTGAACTCCTCGGCCGGCACCTCCCGGCCCGGTGCCCGGATGCCGTCCTCGCCGCCCACCCGGGCGAAGATACGTACCCGCAGCGCGATCACCGCCCTGGGCAGCCAGTACGGCAGACCGGCCACCAGCACCACGGCCACGCCCGTGACGAGCCAACCGGTGGGGCTCACGCGACCACCCCGCCGAATCGTCGGTCCGTCCCCGGCGTCACGCCGGGACCCGGCACGGGACCCCACGCGGGCACCCGGACCAGATCGGGCGTCAGGTCGGCGAGTCCGGACGCCCCGCACAGGGCCAGGGTGTCGTCGAGTTCCTCCCGCAGCAGTTCGAGGAGACGCCGTACGCCCTTCTCCCCGCCCTCGGCCAGCGCCCACATCACCGGCCGTCCGATGCCCACCGCGGACGCGCCGAGCGCCAGCGCCTTGACCGCGTCGGTACCGCGCCGTACGCCTCCGTCCAGCACGACCGGGATACGGCCCTCGACGGCGGCGAGGATCTCGGGCAGCAGCTCCAACGTGGCGGGGACGGTGTCGAGTTGGCGACCGCCGTGGTTCGACAGCAACAGCCCGTCGACACCGTGCCGGACCGCGAGCCGGGCGTCCTCGGGATGCAGCACGCCCTTGAGCAGGATGGGCAGCGCGGTGGTGCGGCGCAGCCAGTCGACGTGCTCCCAGTTCAGCTCCGGGGACATGGCGATCTGGCGTACGTGGCCGCGTTCGCCGTCGCGCAGGTCCACCAGGTTCTCGCAGCGCAGACCGGGCGGCAGGTCGTGGAAGCCGTTGCGCCGGTTGCGTTCGCCCGCGCCCAGCACCGGGGAGTCCACGGTGACCACCAGCGCGGTGCACCCGGCGTCGGTGGCCCGCCGTACCAGCGCCTCGGTGATCTCCAGGTCGGGCTGGATGTAGAGCTGAAACCACAGGGGTACGTCGTCGCCGGCCGCGCGGGCCGCGTCGGCGATCTCGCCCACCGCCACCGTGGACGCCATGGCCACGATCATGATCACGCCGGCTGCGGCCGCGGCCCGAGCGGTAGCCAACTCCCCCTCTGGATCGACGAGTTTGTGGAAGGCGGTCGGGGAGAGCAGGACCGGCAGGCTCGCCCGGCTGCCGAGCAGGCTGATGTCCAACTCCCGTACGGCGCTTCCCCGCAGTACCCGGGGCAGCAGCTGCAGCCGCCCGAACGCCGCCTCGTTGGCCCGTACGGTGATCTCGTCGCGTGCCCCGCCTGCGATGAAGTCGGCGTACACGGGGTCCAGTTCGGCGCGCGCCGCGGTCTCGAAGTCGCGGACGGTGTACTGCACGCCGCTCACCGCCCCGCCGGAGTCGGCCGACGGTCCAGCTCGCGGGCGAAGAACGCGGCCAGCGGGGCGTGGTGGACCTCCGGGTGGTCCCAGTGGTTCTCCAGGTTCTCGGCCATGTGGTGGGTGCCGAGGAGTTCGCCGCCGCCGTGGTGACGGATCACCGGGTGGAGGTACGCGGCGTCGAAGGCGTCGTCGACCGAGTTCTGGGCAGTGCGGCGCACGGTGATGTCGAAGGGGTCGACCTTGTCGTGGTCGGGCCCGTACTCCAGGGTGACGGTGAAGTAATCGGTGTTCTGGGCGAGTTGGCCCTCGTTGGCGTACGCGACCGGCATCTCCTCGTGGTAGCGGGCCGGTTCTCCGGGTGCCGTGACGATCAGGTCCCCGAGGACGCCGAACTGCTGCCACAGTGCCGAGCTGCGGTTGACCCGGGCCACCACGGCGTCCGCCAGCGCGGCCGGATCGCTCTCCAACTGCCTGTGGGGCCAAGGCTGTTCGTGATGGCGTTCGTCGAGGATGCGGCTCAGGGCGCGTACGGCGTATCGGAAGCCGTGGATGAAGCCGCCGGTGGACTTCTTGAAGTCGCGCTGCTGCATGAGCGTTCCGGCGAAGTAGAGGCCGGGCACGTTCACCGACTCGTACGCCGGGGAGAGGGCGGCGAAGCGGTCGTCGATGACCAGGGCGGGGCGGCACTCCGGGTCGAACACCGAGGCGTCGAAGCGGAATCCGGTGCAGACGATCACCCGGTCGTAGCGCAGCTCCTTCACGACCTCGTCGGCCCGGGAGAAGCTGAAGCGGACGCGGTACATGCCGTCGTGGTCTTTCTCGACGGACAGTACGTTGCCGTCCAACAGGGCGTTCTGCGACTTGAGTTGGTAGGTGTCGAGGAAGTTGTTGTTGACCGCGCGGAGATGGCCGACGTAGTGGCTGTTCCAGGCCATGCGGACGGAGTGCGGGCCGGCGACATGGATGACCGCGGCGGTCTCGACAAGGTTGTCGGCGGTCTCCAGGGCGGAGTTGCCCTTGCCGATGATCAGGACGCGCCGGTCGGTGAAGTCCTCGGGGTCCACGGAGACGACGGAGTAGTCCTCGGCGGTCTCGATGCCGGGAATGTCAGGGATGTTGGGCCGGGTCAGTCCGGTGGCCATGATCAGCCGGCGGGCGCGGTGTTCGTGGCCGTGCTGATCGGTGACGGTGAAGCCGTCGTCGTCACGCCGGATCCGCTCCGCCCGGGTGTCGTAGGCGATGTCCAGTTTGAACGCCTCGGCGAAGTCGGCGAGATAGCGCACCAGATCGTCGGCGTGCGGGAAATAACGCTTGCTGTAGCGGCCGAAGAGCAGGTGCGGGTCCGGGGACAGCAGGGAGTTCCAGTCCATCCGGAGGTTCAGTTCGGGATCGTCGGTGCCGTTGTACACCTTGTTGATCGAGATCAGCTTGCGGTGGCGGGGGAAGGTGCCGAAGAACGTGCCGGGAGCGTGGCCGCTCTCCAGGATCCGGTATCCGTGCCCGGCGGCCTGGAGTAACTGCCCGAGTTGGAGCCCGGCGGGACCGGCACCGACCACGAGGTAGTCCAGACGCTCGCTGTGCGTGGGGTTCACGGAACTCTCCTTCTGCTCCGGGCGAAGACATGCCCGGAGGAGGGTGGGGGGTGGTGACTGAGGGGTGAGGAATGGGCAAGCGCCGTCGCGTGGCGACGCGACGTGGCCGGGCGCTGTTCCTGCGAGGTGTCGTACGTGAGCTGGAGTGCCCTGATGGTGGGCCCCCAGGTGGGGTGCGAGGCGGATGGAGACCGGTGGATCTGCCGGTGGGCCGGGACTGGGCGCCGCGAGCCGGGACACCTGTTCCCGCGTAGGCATCAGCGGTGGCGGGTCAGCCGTCAGCCGGAGCGGTCGTGCCTCGCCGGCGGGCAGAGCGGTGCGGGGGCGGTCGCCGTGGCGGCCGGTATCGGCGCGGCCGGGCGTTCTGGCAGGGGCATGGCAGACCCTCCATCAGATTTCCCTTTGAAATCTCCATGAGCACGTTAGTGAGGAGCTGTGGACGCGGGCAACAGTGGCACCGGGATGACAGCAACCCGACAGGTGCCCCGAGCAACTCTCGCTCTCGGGGCGGAGATTGACGCCGACCGTCACCGCACGACGGGCGCGGTGCGACCCCACCGCGCCACACCCCGAGCAGGTCCTGCGCCAGGGGGACACCGACCCTCGTGCTCCGCGAGCCGCAGGGCGACGATCTTTCTGCACGACGACCGGTCGCAAGAGTGGTAGACGGAGAGGACACATGCGACTGGTGGCCCGCCGCGAATCCGGCGCCGGCTCTCCGGCCGGGGGGCGATGCGCCGCGCGGTGCGTACGGGCCGAGGGGAGGAAGGACCAAAGCCGTGCCGCCACCGAGCGCGGTCAGGCAGGAGTCGTGCCAGTGCGCCAGGGTGTAGTGGCTCGGCCCGCACTACCACTACCGACTGTCGGCACCGCGGGCGCCGGCCCGAGCAGGTCGGGTCCACGGGACCAACGCCGGGACGCGGGCGCGGTAGGCCTCGTAGGACGCACCGAACTGGCCGGCCATCATGCCGTCCTCTATGCGGACCCGGCGCAGCAGCCAGGGGACGGCGACGGCCAGGAACACGATCCAGATGCCGAAGCCGCTGGCCAGCGTCGAGCCGAGGACCAGGCCGAGGAGGCCGGTGTAGATGGGGTGCCGCACTATTCGGTAGGGGCCCTCGGTGCGCAGTTCATGGTGTTCATGGACCATCGGGATGCTGGCCCACATGACACCCAGAACCCAGCGGGCCCACAGCAGCAGAGCGGTGGAGGCGACGGCGAGCAGGGCGCCCAGGAGGGCGAGCTCGGGCTGCCAGTACTGGAGGTGGTGCCAGAAGGAATCCGGAGAGTGCCTGATCAGTATGGACAACGCGTACGCGCCCACGATCAGGAGGACCCGCCGGGGCAGGGTGCGGCGCAGGCCGTGCGCCCAGCCGCCCAACCCGGCCTCGCTCTTCACGCCGAAGTAGACGGCGCCCGCGATCCAGGCCACGACGAAGATCGCGACACAGATGCCCGTGAGAGCGACGAGTGCGGAATGAAGTGAGCCCATGGCACAAGGCTGCTCCTTGTCCGCAGTGGATCACCACCACCCACGGGCTGATTCAGAGGCTCCACCCGCGGGTGGAGATCCGTGACCCACGGCCAGGGTGACGCAGCTCACGACGGATCATGGCATCGGCAGCCCATGCCGCAGCGTCCCCCTTCTGAAGGTCTGCAAGGGGGAACCGACAGTGCGCCGTGGGTACAAGTGGGTCGACCGCGAACTGGCCCGGATGGACCCGGACACCGACTGGGAGCGCATGATCTCGCTCTACGTCGGTCACCGCGTCCCGGAGTTCGCCCTGGCGATGATGGTCTATCCGGGCACCATGCGCATGATGCAGCCGGGCTTCGGATCCGCCACCCTGGCCCACACCGCGAAGCTGGAGACGCGGCCGCGGCGGCGTTTCGAGGACGGCAACGAGTTTCTGATGGCCTGGATGGTTGACGGCCTGTCCAGCGCGGCGGGCCGCCAGGCCGCCGGACGACTCAACCGCATCCACCTGGCCATTGCCCGCAGGACGCCGGACCTGCCCGGCAACTTCGACGACATCGACGACTTCGTCTATCCCCTGGTCCTGCTGGCGACGTTCGCCGACCGTCTGCAGACCTCGCTGGGCCTGCCCGGTACGAGCGAGAACATGAAGACCGCCTGGCATCGCTGGGCGCGGACCCTCTTCCGCCTCCTGGAACGCGAGTCCGGCCCGCTGGCCGACGAGGCGTTCCCCGAGGACTGGGAGGCGATGACCGAGTTCGCCCTGAAGTTCGACTCCCGGCCGTACGAGGAGACGGAGTCCGGCCATCGCGTGGCGAGCGCGATGATGGAGTTCTTCGCCGAGCGCTGGTTCCCCGCCCCCTTACGGGCGTTCGGCAGGGACCTGACCCGGTATCTCGCCGGCGAGCGGGTCTGCCGGCTCCACCGGATCGGCTGGATCAGCCCTCGCCGCGAGCGTGCCGTCCGTGTCTTCCTGACGTCCGCCTTCCTCGCCCAGCACCTTCTCCCCGACTACCGCAGGCCGCTTCCCGAGCGCCTCCGGCAGAGCCGCAGCAGGCCACCGACCACGAGCCCTTCCGGGACGAAGTCCCCGCCGATCGGGCCGAGTTGACGGTAGGAGGGGTTCCGCTCCGGGGCGGCAGGGGTGAAGCCGTCCGCATCCTCACAGCCGACGACCGCGACATCCGGGCCCCGACGCACTCCCCCGGCTCACAGCGCTCCCGGAGGACGGACACCAACTCCCGCCCGTGGGCCACGTGTTGCATTCGGCCCGCCTCAGGAGCGCGTCGGCCGACCTGCGTTCCCGTGACCGCCGCGGACCCTCAACTGCCCAGCATCTTCAACGTCCGCCGATGCCACACCAACGGGCTCCGCTCGTCGTCGGACCGCATCGCGAGTACGCGCAGCACGATGATGTCGTGGTCGCCGGCCGGATAGCTGTGCTCGACCGTGCACTCCAGCCACACCGGGGCGCCGTCGAGGAAGATCGCGCCGGATTCCGCCTCCACCGTGCGCAGGTCGGCGAAGCGGGCCGCCTTGCTGCGGGAGCCGAGTTGGCGGGCCTTGTCGCTGTGGCCCTCGCCCAGGACGGAGACGCCGATGGCCTGCGCGCGGGACAGGACCGGCCAGGTCGTCGAGGTGTGTTGCGCGGCGAAGGAGACCATGGGCGGGTTGTGGGAGACGCCGACCGCGAACGACGAGACGATCATGACGGTCGGGTCGCCGTGGACGCGCGCGGAGAGGGCCGCGACCCCCGACGGAAACCCCGAGAACGCCCTCGTCATCTCCCCGGGATCCGAGGTGATGCCGTCCAGATTCTCCAGGCCTTCCATTGCCGTCATCGTGCAACCCCCGTCCGCATCGGGCCTCATGAGGCCTCGTCAGGCTTCATCACGCGACTCCTGTGGGTAGTTGTGGCACGGCGGACACCGCGAGGGGTCCGTTGCCGGGAGGCTCGGTTCGCAGGAGTGCGCACGCGAGGAGGCAGAGGAGTCCGACCGCCGCGAGTCCGCCGAGCGTGACCGCGTAGCCGTGCCCGGCCAGCAGAACCGCGCACACCGCGCTGCCCAGCACCGCGCCGAGTTGCTTCATGGCGTTGAAGGTTCCGGACGCCGCCCCGACCTCGTCCGGGCCGACCGAGGTCACCGCCGCGATGGAAAGGGGCGACCAGACAAAGGAGTTGGCGACCCCGTACACCGCGAAGGTCGCGGTCAGCGCGGCGATCGGGGCGTCCGTCGCGACGAGTACCGCCGACGTCCCGATGGACAGGACGAGGGCGCCGGAGCCGATGACGGCGACCGCGCGGGACCCGATCCCGTTGTTGAGCCGGGCCGACACCGGCGCCCCCAACAGGCAGACCAGGCCCATCGGTACGAGGGTGAGCGCCGCCGCGCCGGCATCGAGTCCGCGCTCCCGCTGGAGGTACAGCATCAGCGGGATCATCGCCGACCCGGAGCAGAAGGCCGCGGCGGCACCGGCCCAGGCCGCGACGACGAACCCCCGGCTGCGCAACAACTCGACCGGCACGAGGGCGCGTTGACCGTCCCGGCGCTGAAACCACACCACACCCGCGACCACCACCACACCCACAACGACGAGCAACCACCGCGGCACGCCCAGCACTTCACCACGCGCTGCGTCCGTCCCCTGGATGCCGATCACCAGCGCGCCGACACCGCTCGCGTTCGCGCAGATCGCCCACACCGGGATGCGCGCCTCCTGTCGCGGCAGCACCGGTACGAACACGGCCACGGCCACCATCGCGGCGACACCGACCGGAACGTTGACCCAGAACACCGCGGGCCATCCCCCGGCGGCGACAAGGAAACCGCCGAGCAACGGCCCGACAGCCACCGCCGCTCCGCCGACCGCACCCCAGACCCCGAGCGCGACGGCGAGACGCGGCGGCCGGAACAGCGCCTTGATGAGGGTCAGGCACTGCGGTGTCATCAGCGCGGCGCCGATGCCCTGCACCCCCCGCCATGCGACAAGTGCCGTGATGGAGGCGGCAGTTGCGCACAGCAGCGACCCGAGCGTGAAGGCCGCCAGCCCGACCAGGTGGACGCGCCGATGACCGTACCGGTCCCCCAGTCGCCCCGCGACGACCAACGGCACCGCATAGGCGATGAGATAGCCGCTGTTGACCCACATCGCGGCGGTCTCGCCGGCGTGCAGTCCGGTGATCAGGGACGGCAGCGCGACCGAGGTGATCGTGCTGTCCAGCAGGAGCATGAAGAACCCTGTACAGAGGCTGCCGAGCGCGAACCACTCGCGCCGCACGCCCGCACCCCCATCCCCGCCCGCACTCACCAGGGGCATCTCAAACTGCCAGGTTCTCGCGGAGAGTTGGCCCTTGGTACGCCGGTGCGAGCGCACCCCGGCGGCGCAGTTCGGGCAGCAGCAGTTCGCTGATCCCGGCGAAGCCGGAGGGCATGGCCAGCGGGCTGGAGAACATGAAGCCGCCGCGCGACCCGGTCGCGGCGAAGTTCTCCTCCAACGCGTCGGCCACGGCGGCCGGGTCGCCGACGACACTGTGGTCCAGGCCCGTCGCCCGCCCCCGTCCGTACGCGAAGAACTCGCTACGGCTCATGGTGTGGTCCGCGCCGAACTCCGCGACGAGCGAGCCGACGATTCCCGCGGGACTCGCGTTGGCCGCCGCCAACTCGTCGCGCAACTCTCCCAATTGGAAGGAGTTGGGGAGCGTCGAGAAGTCGTAACCGGCGTTGTGCGAAAGATAGGTGGCGACGGCCTCCTCGTTCCAGAACTCGTGCACCGCCTCGCAACGCGCCAGCGCCTCGGCCTTGGTGCGGCCGACGATCACCTGGGTCGCCCAGAGGATGCCCACGTGTTCCGGGTCCCGCCCCTCGGCGAGGAGCGCCTCGTCGAGCAGTTTGCGGTGGCGCTGCTGGCCGGCGAGGTTGCCGCCGAAGCCGAAGACGAGGTCGGCGAAGCGGGCCGAAGCGGCAATGCCACGCGGGGAGTTGCCCGCCTGGATGATGAGCGGGTGGTACTGCGGGCCGGGTACCGACGCGAGCGGACCCTTGACGGTGAAGAAGCGCCCGTCGTGGTCGATGGGGTGGACCTTCTCGGGGTCGGCGAACCGGCCGGTGCTCCGGTCGCGGACTATGGCGTCCGGCGCGACGGAGTCCCACAACGCCCGGCAGACGTCGACGAATTCCTCCATCCGCTCGTAACGCAGGTCGTGGTCCATCAGTTCGGTGAACCCGTAGTTCGCCGCGTCGGCGCCGCGCGTGGAGGCGACCACGTTGAAGGCGATCCGGCCGCCGGTCACATGGTCGAGCGAGTTCAACAGCCGGGCGACGTAGAAGGGATGCATGAAGGTCGAGGAGTACGTCAGTCCGAAGCCGACCTTCTCCGTCACCGTGGACATCGCGGCGATCACCGGCGCCATGTCGTGGCGCGGCCACTGGATGCCCCACTCCACGGCCGGGGCGATGCTGCCCCGCCAGGTGCTGGGGATGCCGCTGCCGTCGCCGAAGAACAGCAGGCCCACGCCCGCGCGTTCGGCGGTCTGCGCCAGTTCCATGAACATGCGGACGTCCGGGAAGTCCCGCCCGATCCAGGAGCCCTGGCGGGCCCAGGCGCCCTCGGTGTGGGTGAAGGAGAGGTCGTAGCCGATGTGCATTCCGGTCATCGCGCGGCCTTCTTCCACAGCTCGGCCACTTCGTCGGCGTCGCTCAGCAGGGCCACGTTCAGGCCCAGTTGGAACAGGGCGGCGGCATTGACGTGGTGGTCGTAGGCGGTCGTCGTGTCCTGCGGTACGACGACGGGCCAGTCGAGTTGGACGGCGTCCTGCGCGGTCGCGTACACACAGCACTCGCTCGTGAGGCCCACGACGGTGAGCCAGCCGTAGCCGGCCGCGCGCAGCCGCGCGTCGAGATCGGTGCCGAGGAAGCCGCTGTAACCGCGCTTGACCACCCGCAACTCCCCGTCGGCAGGCCGCATTTGATACCACTCGGCGCCGGGTGTGCCGATCCGGCACGGCTCGTCCGGGCTCATGGGCGCGTCGTAGTCGCCCTCGCGCAGCCAGTTGCTCGACCGCCAGGGCCGCGCCGGGTCGCTGCCCAACTCGACCCAGACGACGGGCACTTCGGCGGCGCGTGCGGCATCGACGAGGTCGGCGATACGGGTGACCGTCCGGGCCAGGGTCGCCAGCGCCGCGTCCGTCAGGCCGTACGCCTCCAGCCGGTCCGGATCGGCGAAGTCGCGTTGCACGTCGACCACGACGAGAGCGGGCCTGCCGAACAGCCCGGCCAGCTGGGCGAGTTGTCTGTCCCGCAGGTCGGACATCAGGCCGCCACCTCGTCGCGGTCGCGCAGCGCGGGCAGCACGGTCTCGCCGAACAGCAGCATGTCCTCGTCGTACTCCGGGAAGATCAGCATGAGTCCGTCGAGGTCGGCCTCCCGCACGATGTACTCGATGTGCTCGGTGACCGTACGGGCACTGCCGGCGACGTACGGCGTCTGGAAGGCCGCCTCCCCGTCGGCTCCGTCGGCCCACGCGCGGGCCTGGTCCGCGGGGACGCCCCAGGTGTGGCGCATATGGGCGAGCGCCTCGCGGTCGACGCCGACGCCCCATTCCTTGACCTTCTTGACGGCCAGTTCGTCGGTGTCGTCCTGGACGACGGTGAGCATCGAATACGTCTTGCAGACACGGCCGTTGGCCTTCGCCCGCGCATGCACGTCCGCGGAGAGCGACCGCATGTCGTCGAGGCTGTCGGCGGCGAGAAAGGCACCGTCGGCATACCGGGCCTGGAAGCGGCGCGCGTCCTCGGACCGCCCCGCGCTGATGACGGTCGGCCGCGTCTCCGGATGCGGACGGGACTCACAGTCCACGAGGTCGAAGTACGGGGTGCGCAGGGTGACCGAGTCCTCGGTCCACAGCCGGGTGACCGCCTCCGTCCACAGCTCCGTCATCCGGTAACGGTCCTCGTGGCTCAACTCCGGGTCCCAGTCCCCGAATTGCTCGAACTCCCCCGCGTACGAGCCGTTCACGATGTTCATGCCGGCCCGGCCGCCGGAGATGTCCTGGAGGGTGGTGAGCATCTTCGCCGCGACGGCGGGGTTGTGGATGTTGGCGTGCAGGGTCGCCCAGATCTTGACCCGGCTGGTCGCCTCGGCGAGCGCCGCCATCATCGTCATCGACTCCAGCGAGCGGCCCCAGTGGTCCGTACTCCCGCCGAAACCACGCCACTTGGCCATCGACATCACGAAGTCGAGCCCGATGCTCTCCGCGTGCACGGCGGCACGCTTGTTGTACGCGTAGGTCGCCTCGGGATGCGGCGCGGTGGTGGACAGCATCCAGCCGCCGTTCCCGATGGGAAGGAAGATTCCGTATTCTTTCGCGGGCACGTCACGGGCCTTTCTGCGGCTCTTTCACGGGCTTTCCCACGGCTCAACGGCCATGGCTCCACGGCTCTTTGGGCAGCTTCTCCACGGCTTTACGGCGCGGGCCAGACGAGCTTGTCGCCGCTGTAGATGCCCTTGACGAAGGACGTGTCGAACCACCCCGTGGCCTTGGCGGCGGTCACACTGCTCGGCACGATCTTGAACTGGTGCAGCATGTCGACGAGTTGGCCGACGTTGTCGGTGTCGATACCGCCCATCGGCTGTCCGGGCGTCGGGTTCTCCTTGACGACCTGCGTCTCGGTCTTCCAGATCGTCGCGTTCAGCTTCTTGTCGTAGGTCGGGCCGGACAACTTGGCCGCGTAGCCGACGCATTCGGTGATGTGCGCCTCGCTGGAGGAGCAGTACTCGTACGCGTGCAGTGCGGCCCGCAACACGTCCTCGACGGCGTGCGGATGCGCCTTGGCGAACGCCGGGTTGACCGCCATCGCGCCGATCGAGCTCGGGATCTTGTAGTCGACCGGCTTCCACACGGTGACGTCCTTGCCGGCCGCCTTGAGCTGGTTGGGCTCGTTGGAGACGAACCCGGTGAGCGCTTCGAGACCGCCCTGCTTGCGCGGCAGCACGGAGGGGTCGTACCCCTCCTTGACCAGCTTGAGCGAGTCCCACTTCACGCCGGCCTTGACCAGCATCGCCTCGACGGTGGCGGGGACATACCCCTTGTGCCCGACGACCTTCCCGTCGAGCTGGGTCAGATCGGTGATGTCCTTGTTGGTCATCAGAATGTCGAGCCCGGCATTCGAGTACGAGGAAATCCCCTTGATGTCAATGCCGTTGGCCTGCGCCTGGATCAGATCCTGCTCGGAGATCGCGGACACGGTCGCCTGTCCACCTGCGAGCAGCTTGGTGTTCTGCGCGGTGTCACCGGAACCGGGCTTGAGGTCGACGGTGAGGCAAAGGTCCTTGAAATACCCCAACTTGGCGGCGGCGATGTACTCAAGGATCGAGACCGACGACTGGAACTGGTACCCGGACAGATACGTGATCTTCCCGGCCGCCTTGTTCTCAGCACACCGCTTGGCGGAGATCGCGGACCCGGCCGAGCCGGCGGAGGAACTGCCATCGGAACCGGATCCACATCCCGCAACCCCAACAGCCAACGCGGCGGCGGCCAGAGGCGCGAGTCCAGATCTGACGAGGCGATGAGAATGACGCATGGGTGACTCCAAACTGGCGATAACGCCGGGAGGTTGATTGAAATGGGGCCCAGACAGGCGCCCCGTAAGGGGCGCGGGGAACTGCGCGACCAGCCCCCACCGGGCCCGCAGGTTCAAACGGCCGAGCCGGCGCAGCTACTCCTGCGCGCTGTCGTGCCAATGCAGCACACGCCGCTCAACAACCGTGACGGCGAGCAACAGCAGCACACCCATCACCGCAAGCACGAGGATCGAGGCGTAAACAACCGGGAGTTGATTCATGGACGAGGCCACACTGATCGCGGTACCGAGACCTCCGGTGGACCCCGACGCCGACATCTCCGCCACCACCGCCCCGATGATCGACAGCGGAAAGACGATCCGCAGCGCGGCAAAGAGGTACGGCAGCGCGTTGGGAACGCGCACGTGCCACAGCAACTCGACCCGGCTCGCGTCCATCGTCCGGTACACCTGCAACACCTGCTGCGGCACAGACCGCAGCCCCGTAGCGGTGTTGATGAGAATCGGAAAGAAACAGATCAGCCCGGTGATGATCAGCTTGGGCATTGGCCCGAAGCCGAAAGCCACTACCAGGGCCGGTGCGATCGCCACCAGCGGAGTGACGTTGAGGACGACAGCGATCGGCATCACCGCCCGCCGCACCAGCGGAAGTTCACTGGTCAGCACCGCGAGGACGAACGCGCCGACGAACCCCATCCCCAGCCCGGCCGTAGCCTCGCCGAGGGTGACAAGGGCGTTGTGGACGTAGTACCCGAGATCGCCGGACAGGGAGCTGCCGACATCGGACAACGGCGGCAGCAGATACGGAAGTTGCCCGGCTCCCCAGTGCCAGAGGCCGGCGAGGAGCGCCAGCATCACGACAAGCGGCAGCCATACGGCGGGCCGGATCCACGCGATCCGCGACCTCGGGTGCTTCAGGCTGAAGCGGGACGGTTCGGCGGGCGGCGGTGTCTTCGCCGCGGGAGCGGTGGTGCGTTCGTCGGCTACGGTCATGTCCCTCACGCCCCCACTCACGCGGCTTCGCTGTGCCAGGCGCGGCGCAGCCGCTCTCTCACCAGGTCCTCGTATTCGTGGAACCGCCGTTCCCCGAAGAGCCGTTCACCGCGCGGCCGGGGCAGGTCGATGTCGATGCTCTCGACGATGCGGCCGGGGTTCGGCGCCATGACGACGACGGTGTCGGAGAGCCGTACGGCCTCGGACACGGAGTGGGTGACGAACAGGACGGTCGTCCTCAACTCCTCCCACAGGTCAAGGAGTTGGTCTTGAAGGCTTTCGCGGGTGAACTCGTCGAGCGCCGAGAAGGGTTCGTCCATGACGAGCACGTCGGGTCGCAGACCGAACGCCCGCACGATCGCGGCGCGTTGGCGCATGCCGCCGGACAACTGGGCCGGGAGTTTGTGCAGGGCGTCGCCGAGACCGGCCTTGACGAGGAGTTCCCTCATGTCGGGAACCGCCGTCTGCCGTTCGGCGAAGTCGGCGATGCGTTCGCGGCGCTTCCCCGCACCCCGGTTGATCTTCTGCGGCAGTGTGACGTTACGCAGGACGGACAGCCACGGCAGCAGCGCGGGGCTCTGCGGCACGAGTCCGATCATCTTGGCCGCGCACGCCTGTGCCGGTGTCACCCCGTGCACCGACACCGCGCCGAGGTCCGGCTGTTCGAGCCCCGCGACGAGACGCAGCAGCGTCGATTTTCCGCAGCCGCTGGGGCCGATGAGACTGACGAAACGGCCCGACGGCACCGTCAGGTGGACGTCGTCGAGGGCCGTGGTCGCGGCGGACCCGAAGCCGTAGACCCGTCGTACCGACCGCAGTTCGAGTGCTGGCGTACCAGTCACCTTCACGCTCCCATCCATGTCGCGGGCACAAGTGCCCGATCCTGGAAGTCGGAGAGCGTGCGTAGCGAGTGCGACTGACTGCCACGCGGAAATCCGCTTAGGTGCCTCCGACCGTAGGAAGATTGTGTTTCGGGACAGCGCAGTTGACTGTTACGGGCGTTTTACGTCTGGCTTCGCGGGAGGTCGCAGGGGGGTGACCGTGCTGCCGTCGAAGACGTGGATCTCGATCCCGAGGTCGGCCGCGGCCCGTGCCACCCAGCCGCCGAGCGCCTGCACGATCAGCTCGGTGACCAGCAGTACCGCGCGCTCGGCGGTCGGTACGGAGTCCCGCAGCCAGAGCAGTTTGAACATGTCCGCCATGACCTTGTTGCGGTAGGCGGGCTTGTACGCTCCCTGGTTGCTGACCAGTTGGACGAGCACGCGGCAGCCTGCGTCGAGCCCCTCGACCTCGACCCGGCTGCCGTCGGGCAGCATGAGGGGCTTAGGCCGCAGCGGCGTACCGAGGTGGTCGCCGAGCGCGAGCAGCATGCGGCGCTCGACGGAACCCTCGGCGAACCGGCTCCACTCGGTGGGGGCGTCCAGGACGATCAGGTGCACCCGCCGCATCCTAGGAAGGGGTCGTTTCCCCCGTGTTGCTTAGGGTGGACCACCATGAGATCCGGCGGAGTGACGAGGATGCGGCGATGACACGACTCGACGGCCGGGTCGAGCGGGGCAACCGCACCCGGCAACTCGTCCTGCGCCGCACCGTCGACATCGCCTCCGTCGAGGGCCTGGAGGCGCTGTCCGTGGGCCGGTTGGCCACCGAGCTGCACCTCAGCAAGAGCGGGGTGTTCGCGCTCTTCGGCTCCAAGCAGGAGCTGCAACTGGCCACCGTGCGCGAGGCCGCCCGCATCTACACGGAGAAAGTCATCAGGCCCGCCGCCGAAGTCCCGGCCGGAGTAGGCCGGTTGTGGCGCCTGTGCGAGTTGTGGCTGGAGTACTCACGGGGGCGGGTCTTCCCCGGTGGCTGCTTCTTCTACGAGGTCATCGCCGAGTTCGACGCCCGGTCCGGGCCGGTGCACGACGCGGTGGTCGGCGCACAGCGCGACTGGACGGCCCTCGTGGAGCGGACGGCCGCCGACGCCCGGGACACGGGCGAGTTGCGGGCCGACACCGACATACCCCAACTCGCCTTCGAGATCGTCGCGTTGATGGAGATGTCCAACGCGGTCTCCGTACTGCACGACGAGGAGATCGCGTACCGCCGGGCCCGTATCGGCATAGCGGCACGACTGCGCTGCGCGGCCACGGATCCGTCGACGGCTCCTCAAGTCCCCTGACATACAAGGCATTTCCCCTCCCCGCATACAGTGCCCTTCCCATATGCAGAGCACTTCCCCCTCGCCACTTCGGCCGAAAACAAGTAGCACGATCGTTCGCACAGTTTTAGGCTCAGGCCCCATGACTGCCACCGGAACGGACATCGTCGAGCTCGACCGGATCGCCGTGTACGAGGCTTTGCGCGTAGTGGAGTTGGCGCAGGAGGAGGACTGGGAGCGGGACACCCCCTGCGCGGGATGGAACCTGCGGCGGCTCGTGGCGCACATGGCCGCGCAGCATCACGGGTTCGCTGCCGCCGCACGCGGCGCGGGCCACGACAGGGCGTACTGGCGGGAGCCGGAGGACATGAGCGAGCCGGCCCGGACGCACCGCGCGGCGGCCACGGCCGTCCTCGCCGCGTTCGCCGAACCCGGCGCCACCGAGCGGGAGTTCACCCTGCCGGAGCTGGGCGCGAGCTTTCCCGGGCGGACGGCGATCGGTTTCCACTTCATCGACTACGTCGTCCACGCCTGGGACGTCGCCGCCACCCTCGGCACAGCACCGGGCCTGTCGGACGACGTCCTGGACATCGCCCTGGTCGTGGCCCGACTGGTGCCCACCGACCCGGCCGGACGCGGACCGGGATTCGCCTTCGCCCCACCGCTCGACGTACCGCCGGAGGCCGGCCCGCTCGACGAGGCGCTACGGCTGCTGGGCCGGACGCCGGAGCGCTGGCCCACGAGGATGCGCTGAACTCGCTTCCTTTGCCTGCCCTTTGGGCGAAGCCGCCCTCCCTTTGAACAAGACGAGCGCCCCGCTCGTACCTCCTGGCACTGGCCACGCGTCAACTTCTCCAACGACCAGTTGGTTTCCCCGGGAGGCTCCCTTGCGTCGTATCAACGGTACGGCTGTGTTCATCGCGGCCATCGTCGCCACCACCGGCGCACTCGCCTTTCCCGTGTGGTCGTACGCCGACCGTGGGGGCACCGGGCAGGCGAACGTGGCGGCGAGCACCGTGAACACCGAGTGGGGGCCGCTGACGGCCGCCGACCGGGATCTGATCGTGCGGGTGCGGCTGGCCGGGCTGTGGGAGCTGCCGGCCGGCCAGCAGGCGATCGAGCGGGCGCCCAACCAGGCGATCAAGGAGGCCGGTGACCACCTCATCGTCGGCCACACCGACCTCGACAAGCGGGTGCGGATCATCGCGGCCCGGCTCGGTGTCGCGCTGCCGAACGTGCCGAACGAGCAACAGCAGGGCTGGCTGCAGGAGTTGAGCGCGGCGACCGGCGCCGAGTACGAGTACAAGTTCGCCAACCTGCTGCGCGCCGCGCACGGCAAGATCTTCCCGGCCATCGGCGCCGTACGGAACACCACGCGGAACACACTCGTGCGGCAGCTTGCGTCGGACGCCAACCAGACCGTGCTCGACCACATCACGATGCTGGAGAAGACCGGTCGGGTCGACTTCGACGCCATCGCCAACGAGATCGCCAACGCCTCGACCGCCAGCCCGACCGGCCCCGTGGCACCGGTGCCCGGCCAGGTGGCGCCCTCGGCGCCGGCCGCCGAGGCGAGCGCGAACATCGGCGCCACCTCGCGGCCGTCCCCGGCGGCGCCGGGCACGGTCAACACCGGCCGACCGGATCCGGTCGACTCGAACGGCGTGCTGGGTTAGGCCTGTCCCGGCCGTCCGGGTACCGGCCCCGAACCTCAAATGTTGCTCTGAAAGTGACGCGGCCGAGGTTCGGGGCCCGGCCCGTGGGCGATACCCCCGTCACACCGAACAGCGGACTTGTGGAGTTCATGGGGTTCATGGCTCGCCAGGAGGACGGGGACGGACGATGGAGCGACTGGGAACGGGCATCGGCTGGCGGCCGGAGATCGCGGACGCCGTGGAGCGCATGCCGGGCATCGACTGGGTCGAGGCCGTGGCCGAGAACGTCTGCCCCGGCCACCTCCCCGAATCCCTGCTACGGCTGCGCGAGCGCGGCGTGACCGTGATCCCGCACGGCGTCTCCCTGGGCCTCGGCGGCGCCGACCGGCCGGACGAGGGCAGGCTGACGGCGCTCGCCGAGCGGGCCGGGGCGCTGGGCTCGCCGCTGGTCACGGAGCACATCGCGTTCGTCCGCGCGGGCGGCCCCCTGACCGCCTCCCCGCTCCTCGAAGCCGGCCACCTGCTGCCCGTACCGCGCACCCGGGACGCCCTCGACGTGCTCTGCGAGAACATCCGCATCGCCCAGGACGCACTGCCCGTGCCGCTCGCCGTCGAGAACATCGCCGCGCTGCTGGCCTGGCCGGGCGAGGAGATGACCGAGGGACAGTTCCTCTACGACCTGGCCGACCGCACCGGCGTACGGCTCCTCATCGACGTCGCCAACCTGCACACCAACCACGTCAACCGCGGCGAGGACCCGGCCAAGGCGCTCGCCGAACTCCCGGTCGAGGCCATCGCGTACGTCCATGTCGCGGGCGGCGTCGAACGCGACGGCGTCTGGCACGACACCCACGCCCACCCCGTCCCGGCCCCCGTCCTCGCCATCCTGACCGACCTGGCGTCCCGCGTCTCCCCGCCGGGAGTGCTGCTGGAGCGCGACGACAACTTCCCCGAACCGGCCGAGCTGGAGCGGGAGTTGGGGGCTATTCGGGGAGCGCTGACCAAGGGGTGGGCGCGGCAGGCCACGAGCAGCGGGCCCTCGCCGAAGGCGAAGGCCATACGGGCCGCAGGGCTGCCGAAGGCGGCACCCGCGCCCCAGGCCACCGCCGCCGCTCCGCCCACCTCCCCCACTCCCCCGGCCGCACCGCAGATCTCCGACTCCGCCCGCCAACGCCTCGCCCTCGCGCAGACCGCCCTGCTCTCCGCCCTGGTCGCCGGCACTCCCGTCCCCGACGGGTTCGACCGGGTGCGGCTCGGTGTGCAGGCGCGGGCGCTCGGGGTGAAGCGGGCCGATGTGGTGGCGAAGGTGGCCCCCGAACTGCCGGAGATTCTCGGGGACACGTACCGGCCGGCCTTCCTCGCGTACGCGCACTCGCACCCGATGACCGGCGGTTACCGGCGTGACGCGCTGGACTTCGCCGGGCAGGTGCTGCTCTCGGGCGGGCCCGAGGACGCCGAGGTGCGGCGGGCGTTGCGGGAGTGGTGGCTGGAGCGCTCGGGACCGGCCCCGCGTTCGACGCGGCCCACGGTCCGGCTCGCCCGCGCCACCCGGCGGGTGCTGCTGCGCCGCTGAGGGGGGGCGAAGCGGGGCTGACGTGGGGCCTTGGAAGGTGACAGTGACTCCACAGTAATGTTGTGGTCCCGCACGAGAAGCGCACTCACGTGCGGTGCCGTAACAGGAGGCACCCCATGCGACCGCGACCCCCCGTAAAGGGCCGAGGCATATTCAGTGGCACCGGCGTCATCGTCATGGGCCTGACCGCGACCCTGGCCGCGCTGGTCTTCCCGGTCTGGTCCTACGCCGACCGGTCCGGGACGACCGGCGCCGGCGTGCTCAGCGACCAGACCGTGACGACGCAGTACGGGCCGTTGTCCGCCCTGGACCGGGACTTCGTCACCAAGGTCCGGCTGGCCGGGCTGTGGGAACTGCCGGCCGGCCTGCAGGCCGAGGAGAAGGGCACGACCGCGGCCGTACGGACGGCGGGGCAGCACCTCATCGACGGCCACACGTTCCTGGACGAGCGGGTGCGTGATGTCGCCGCCCGGCTCGGGGTGCCGCTGCCCAACCAGCCCAACGCGCAGCAACAACAGTGGCTCGCCACGCTCAACGCGGCGCAGGGCGTGGACTTCGACCGCAAGTTCGCCAACATCCTGCGCCTCGCGCACGGCAGGGTGTTCACGGTGGTCGCGCAGGTCCGCGCCACGACTCAGAACTCCCTGGTCCGCGCCCTCGCCGACGACGCGAACACGACCGTCCTGGACCACATCAAGGTCCTGGAGGCCACCGGGTACGTCGACTTCGCGACGCTGGCGAGGGACATGGCGGCGTCGAGCTCGCCCGCGCCCACCAGTTCCTCCGTGTCCGACCCCGGCCAGGTCGTCCCGCTGACCCCGTCGGTCTCCCCGACCTACACACTCCCGCCGGCCGCCTCCAGCCCACTGGCGTCGGCCCAGCCGTAGAACTGTCGCGGACGTGGTTCGTTCGTAGTTCGTTTCCGGACAATCGGAACGTCACATACCGACAACGCTCTGTCCGGATTGCGAACAAGGCATGGCGTCGCACTGGGCCTTTGGCATAGAAACTTGGCATGTTCTGGGTCCTTCTCCTGCTCCTGGCCTGGGCCGTCGCCGGCACGGCGTGCACGCGGCTGTGCCTGGCCGCCGTCAGAGCGGCGGCCGTCGACGCCGACGACGCGGGCACAGGACACGATCTGACGCTCTACGAGGCGGCGTTCCTGTCCGGCGGTCCCGCGCGGGTCGCCGATCTGACGCTGGTCTCCATGGCGCGCCAGCACCGGCTGCTGCTCGCACACACCGGCTGGGCGACCGTCGTCGACCCGCGTGGCCGGGACGCCATCGAGCGGTCGGTGATAGGCGCGATCGGCCCCGAGGGGCAGTCCCGGATCGGCCCGGTGCGGGCCACCGCGGCGGCCACGGACGCGGTCCGCGACGTCGCGGACCGGCTCGTCGACGCGGGTCTCGCCGTACCGGACGGGAGCAGTACGACGGTTGCGTCCGGGGTACGGCAGGTGCGGGGCGCCGCGCTCGTCGTGCTCGCGCTGGGCGCGACCGCGCTGCTGACGCCGGGGGCCGAGATGCCGCGGGGGCTGGTCGCGCTCTGGTTCGCGCTGCCGCTGGCCCTCACGCTGAGCTGTCTGGCCATCGCGCGGGTCGAGGTGCACCCGTACTCCCGCTGGGCCTCCCCGGCCGGTCAGCGGCTGCTGGGCACGCTGGCCCGGCACGCGGGCGGCGGGGACGACCGTACGTATCTGACGTCCGTCGCCGTACGCGGCATCCGCGCGGTCGGCGAGCCGGATCTGCGGGCGGCCTTCGCGCATCGCGAGCAGTACCGCGAGCAGTTCGACGAGTGGCGCCCCTGACCACAGCGTGAAGGCGCTCCCGGGGGCGCACAGGGGTCATTGGGGCCGACACCGCCCGATGGTGCTTGCCTTCGCCAACAACCGAACGAAACATCCCTTTTGTTGCTGCCGTGCTCCGAAGGGATACCCCACCATGCGAGCCGCCGCCCTGTACTCGGCCGCCGGGTCCTTGCTCCTGACCACCCTCGCCGCCGCCCCGGCCACCGGTACTCCGGGCGTTCCCGGCACCCGGGCCGCCGAGCTGACCGGCACCGCGCTCGCCGCCGCGCACGCCCGGGCGGCGGGCATCACCTTCGGGAAGTGCCCCGACGCGCAGGACATGCCCGGCACGATGGAGTGCGGCACGGTCTCCGTCCCGCTCGACTACGCGCACCCCGACGGCAAGCAGATCAAACTGACCGTCAGCCGCGCCCGCGCCACCCACAAGGACCCGCAGAACAGCAAGCGCAGAGTCCCCCGCCAGGGCTCCCTGGTCTACAACCCGGGCGGCCCCGGCGCCTCCGGCCTCTACTTCCCGCTGATCGGCATGCTCCCCGAGTGGAAGCGCATCGCGTCGGCCTACGACCTCGTCGGCTACGCCCCGCGCGGCGTCGACCGCTCGGCACCGCTGTCCTGCGAGGACCCCAAGCACTTCTTCAAAGCGCCCTCACAGTCGCCGACGTACCCCTCGGAGTCGTACAAGAAGGAACGCGTCGCCGAGGCCAAGGCCTACGCGCGCGGCTGCGCCAAGCGCTCCGGCAGCAAGCTCCGCTTCTACAACTCCCTGAACAACGCCCGCGACCTGGACGTCCTGCGCGCCGCGCTCGGCGAGGACCGGCTGACGTTCATGGGCGCGTCCTACGGGACCTACTTCGGGGCGCTGTACGCGACGCTGTTCCCCTCGCACGTACGGCGGATGGTGTTCGACTCGGCGGTGAACCCGGACCCCGAGCAGATCTGGTACCGCAACAACCTCGACCAGTCGGCCGCGTTCGAGGGCCGCTGGACGGACTTCCGGGAGTGGATCGCCAAGCACGACGACGTCTACGGCCTCGGGGACACGGCGGAGAAGGTGCTCGGCAGCTACCGCAAGGCGGAGGCGCGGCTCGCCGAGAAGCCCGCGGGCGGCAAGGTGGGACCGGCGCAGTTGCAGGGCGCGATCCTGTCGGCGGGGTACTACGACGACTACTGGCCGCACAGCGCCGCCGCGCTGTCGTCGTACCTGAAGGGCGACCCGAAGCAGCTGATCCAGCAGGCCGGGCCGACCCCGGAGGCGGCCGCCGAGGCGGAGAACGGCAACGCGGTCTACACGGCCGTCGAGTGCAACGACGCGCCCTGGCCGACCGATTGGCAGACCTGGGACCGGGACAACACCCGGCTCGCGCGCGTGGCGCCGTTCGAGACGTGGGACAACGTGTGGATGAACCTGCCCTGCGCGTACTGGCCCGAGCCGCGGCAGCAGCCCCTCGATGTGCGGACCGGTCCCGGTGAGCTGCCGCCGGTGCTGATCATGGCGGCCGAGCGGGATGCGGCTACGCCGTACGACGGGGCGCTGGAACTGCAACGGCGGTTGTCCGACTCGGTGTTGGTGACCGAGCGGGATGCGGGGACGCACGGGATCGCGGGTGGGGCCAACAAGTGCGTCAACGGGTACCTGGACGCGTATCTGCTGGAAGGGCGGTTGCCGGAGCGGCGGGCGGCTTGTGCGCCGCATGCTGAGCCGAAGGCTGCGCGACCGGGTAGTTCGTAAACCGCGGCCCGGTGGGGGCTGGTCGCGCAGTTCCCCGCGCCCCTAAAAGCTAAAAGGCAGGGCAACTAGGCCAGGCCCGCTACCAAGTCGCCGATGTCCTTGCGGCGGCCCGTGTAGAAGGGGACCTCCTCGCGGACGTGCATGCGGGTCTCGGAGGCGCGCAGGTGGCGCATGAGGTCGACGATGCGGTACAGCTCGTCGGCCTCGAAGGCGAGGAGCCATTCGTAGTCGCCGAGCGAGAACGAGGCGACCGTGTTGGCGCGCACGTCCGGGAAGCCGCGGGCCATCTTGCCGTGGTCGGCGAGCATGCGGCGGCGGTCCTCGTCGGGCAGCAGGTACCAGTCGTAGGAGCGCACGAACGGGTACACGCTGATGTAGTTGCGCGGCGTCTCGTCGGCCAGGAAGGCCGGGACGTGCGAGCGGTTGAACTCGGCGGGGCGGTGCAGCGCCATGTTCGACCAGACCGGCTCCAGGGCGCGGCCGAGCTTCGTGCGGCGGAAGAGGTTGTACGCCTCCTGCAGCTGGTCGGCGGTCTCGGCGTGCCACCAGACCATGAGGTCGGCGTCGGCACGCAGGCCCGACACGTCGTACGTGCCGCGGACCGTCACGTCCTTCGCGGCGAGCTGGTCGAACAGCTCCTGGACCTCGTCGGCGTATCCGGCACGGTCCTCGGGCAGCACGTCCTTCAGCTTGAAGACGGACCACAGCGTGTAGCGGATGACCTCGTTGAGGTCCTTGGCCAGCTTGCCCTTGTTCGGGATACGGCCGGGCTCGGTGGTGGGGGCGTCGTCGCTCATGGGGCTATTCTCCCGCTCCGCCGGACGCGCTCGGCACCGGGTCACCGGTCAGCCGGTCGACGGCCGCGTACGCGCTCGCGATGGTGGCCGGGATGCCGACACCGTCGTACGCGGCGCCGCAGACGGCGAGGCCGGGCAGCTTGCCGACGTGTTCGCGGACGCGGGCCACGCGCGCGTGGTGGCCGACCGGGTACTGCGGCAGGCCGTCGGTCCAGCGGGTGACGCGGGTGGCGAGGGGCGTGGCGTCGAGGCCGGTGGCCTCGCGCAGGTCGTGCCGGGAGACGTCGACGAGGCCGGCGTCGTCGCGCTCCAGGACCGTCGTCTCGCCGTACCGTCCCACCGAGGTGCGCAGGACCAGCACGTCCGGGTTCTCGTCGGCGATCCAGCCCCACTTCTGGGAGGCGAAGGTGGACGCCTTGATGGTGCGGCCGTCGACGGGCGGCACCAGGAAGCCGCTGCCCTGGGGGAGGTCGATGTCGGCGCGGCGGTAGGCGAGGGTGATCAGGGCCATCGAGGCGTACTCGACGGCGCCCAACTCGGCCGCGGCGCCCGGTGCTTCGGGCCGCAGCAGCTCGGCGGCGACCGGCGCGGGTACGGCGACGATCACCCCGTCGGCGTCGAGCACGCGGTCTCCGGCGACGACCCGCCAGCCCGATGCACCGCTCCGGCGCAGTTCCGTCACCGGTGTCCCGGTGAGGATCTCGGCGCCCCGCGCGCGCACCGACTCCGCGACGGCGAGCGGCAGTTGGCCCACTCCGCCCTGGATGCCCATGAAGACCGGGCCGGTCTGCTGTGCGGCGGCGGCGCGCTCCTGGATGTCCCGGACGGCTTCGGTGAGGGAGTCGTGGGCCTTCGCGGCCTGGAACAACTGCGGGACGGCGGAGCGCATCGAGATGCGGTACGCGTCGCCCGCGTAGACCCCGCCCAGGAGGGGCTCGACGAGGCGGTCGACGACCTCGCGGCCCAGGCGCGCCGCCACGTACTCCCCGACCGCGACGTCGTCGCCGACCTCCGTGCGGGGCAGGTCGGCGTCGCGCTCGATGCGGTGCAGGCCCTCGTCCGAGAGGACTCCGGAGAGGGCGGACGCGGTGCCGGGGACGCCCATGACGTGGCCCTTGGGCATGGGGCGCAGGGCACCCCGGGTCCAGATCGACGCGGTGGCCGTGGCGGGCGCCTGAAGACGGTCGGTGAGGCCCACCTCGCGGGCCAGCGCGACGGCCTCGGGGCGGCGGGCCAGCATCGACTCGGCGCCGAGGTCCACGCGCGCGCCCGCGATCTCACCGGGCAGCAGCTTGCCGCCGACCCGCTCCGACGCCTCGACGACGGTCACGCGCACGCCTCTGTCCAGCAGCCGGTGTGCGGCGGCCAGCCCGCCGATCCCGGCGCCGATGACGACGACATGCCCTGTGCCCGTACGAGTCTCCACTTCGCGCATACCCCCAGCCTCTCAGACCCCACTGACAGTCCGACTCCGGCCCGTCGTCCGGCCCGGTGTCCGACGCGAGTTCCGACCGTGACCTCATCGGAACCGTTTCCCGCCAACGTCCCGGCCGGTCCCGGCGTCGAAGGTGCGTCAGTCGTCACGACGAACCTCCGGGGGTCCGCCACATGCGCGCACACCACTCCATACGACCCGTCCAGGCCCTGGCCGGACTGTTGCTGGCCTCGGCGCTCGCGCTGGCCGGGTGCGGCAGCGGCGCCAACGACAAGAGTGCCGGCGACTCCGGCGCAGGCGCCGCCGACAAGGCCGTCGCTCCAGGAGCCCAGCAGGAGGGCGCGGCGGGCAGCGGCAACGCCAGGAACACCAAGGCCGTGCCCAAGCTCACCGCGAGCAGCATCATCCGTACCGCCTCCCTCTCCGTGCGGGTCAAGGACGTACCGAAGGCCCTCGACGAGGCCCGGACCACCACCGAGAACGCGGGCGGATTCGTCGGCAACGAGTCGACCAGCCGCGACGGGCAGGGCCACGAGCGCACGCGGGTCGTCCTGCGCGTGCCCACCGACAAGTACGACGAGGTCCTCGCCGACCTGGAGGGCGCGGGCAAGCTTCTGGACCGCACCGCGAAGGCGCAGGACGTCACCGACCAGGTCGTGGACGTGGAGAGCCGCATCACCTCGCAGCGGGCCAGCGTGGCACGCGTGCGTGAACTGATGGACCGGGCCACCAAGCTCAGCGACGTGGTGGAGCTGGAGGGCGAGTTGAGCACCCGCGAGTCCGACCTGGAGGCCCTGCTCGCCCAGCAGGCCTCCCTGAAGGACCGCACCAGCCTGGCCACGATCACCCTGTCCCTGTCGCAGACCCCGGTGGCCAAGGCCGCCGCGAAGGACGACAGCCCCGGCTTCGTCGACGCCATGGCGGGCGGCTGGCACATCTTCGTGACGATGCTGCGCTGGATCGCCCTGACGCTCGGCGCGGTACTGCCGTTCGCGGCCCTGGCGGCGCTGGCGCTCGTCGTGTGGCTCCGTCTCGTACGACCGCGTAGGGCCGCGACCGTTCCGGCGGCCACCGGGGTGGGCCCGCTGCCGGCGGCCCGGCCGGTGCGCGAGGAGGAGCAGGGCGGACAGGACTGAAATGATCGGCGCCCGTAGCGTGTTCGCATGAGCATGAGCCGTGCGAGGGGTACCCGGGAACGACTGGTCGTCATCGGCGGAGACGCCGCGGGCATGTCCGCGGCGTCACAGGCCCGCCGCCTCAAGGGGCCGGACGAGCTGGAGATCGTGGCCTTCGAGCGCGGCCACTTCACCTCGTACTCGGCGTGCGGCATCCCCTACTGGGTGGGCGGCGACGTGTCCGCTCCGGAGGAGTTGATCGCCCGCACCCCCGAGGAGCACCGCGAGCGCGACATCGACCTGCGCATGCGCACCGAGGTCGTGGAGCTCGACATCGCGGGCGGGCGGGTACGCGCGCGTGACGTCGATTCCGGGGACGAGTCCTGGACGTCGTACGACAAGCTCGTGATCGGGACCGGGGCGCGGCCGATCCGCCCCGACATGCCCGGGGTGGACGCGCCCGGGGTGCACGGGGTGCAGACGCTCGACGACGGGCAGGCGCTGCTCGACTCGCTGGCACGCACGCGTGGGCGTCGCGCTGTGGTGGTCGGGGCCGGGTACATCGGGGTCGAGATGGCGGAGGCGTTCGTCAACCGCGGATATGACGTCACCGTCGTCAACCGGGGCAAGGAGCCGATGTCCACGCTCGACCCGGACATGGGGCGGCTGGTGCACAAGGCGATGGAGGGCCTGGGCATCACCATGGTCAACGACGCCCGGGTCACCGAGCTGCTCACCGGCGACGACGGGCGGGTGCGGGCCGTGGTCACCGAGGACGCGGAGTATCGGGCGGACGTCGTGGTGATGGGGATCGGCGTACGCCCGGAGACGACCCTCGCGAAGGCGGCCGGGCTGCCTGTCGGGCAGCACGACGGGCTGCTCACCGACCTGGCGATGCGGGTGCGCGGGCACGAGAACATCTGGGCCGGCGGCGACTGCGTCGAGGTGCTCGACCTGGTCTCCGGACAGGAGCGGCACATCGCCCTGGGCACCCATGCGAACAAGCACGGGCAGGTCATCGGCACCAATGCGGGCGGCGGTTACGCCACCTTCCCGGGGGTGGTCGGTACTGCCGTGAGCAAGGTGTGCGACCTGGAGATCGCGCGAACCGGGCTGCGCGAGAAGGACGCCCGGCGGGCGGGCCTGCAGTTCGAGGCGGTCACCATCGAGTCGACCAGCCGCGCGGGCTACTACCCGGAGGCCTCCCTCATGACGGTGAAGATGCTCGCCGAGCGCCGTACCGGCCGTCTCCTGGGCGTGCAGATCGTCGGCCGGGAGGGCGCCGCGAAGCGTGTCGACATCGCGGCGGTCGCCCTCACGGCCCGTATGACGGTGGAACAGATGACGGCCCTGGACCTGGGGTACGCCCCGCCGTTCTCCCCGGTGTGGGACCCGGTCCTGGTGGCGGCCAGAAAGGCGACCGCCAAGGTCCAGGCCGGCGTGCGCTGAGGGTGCCTATGCCGTTCCGTTGATGCGGTCTATGGCCTGCCGTGCCTGCTCGGCCGGCGGCCTGGCCGGCAGCGACGAGACCGACGCGCTCGGCGGCACCATCGCGGCGGGCTGAGCCCCCGCCGGCTTGGCGTGGGCCCCCAGCGCGTTGGACCGCAGCCGGTTGCTCACCGCCTCGTCCAGGGTCACCGGCCGCTGCATCTGCGCGGCCAGCCGTCCCGCCTCCTGGCCGAGCCGGGCGACGTCCTCCCAGGGGAGGCGCACCACCAGGGAGATCTCGGCCTCGCCGTCGGGCGTGGCGGTCATCTGAGGGGAAATACGGTCGTTCATCGCCTGTTCCTCACGTCGTCCCCGCGACACGCCTTCCCCGCACCGCGGGCGGTTGAGGAGTCATACGCACAGGCGGACGGCGGTGTTCACCGGTTCGCCGCGCGTATCGGGGGCACTAATCCCTTGTGGTCATCCCCGTCCATGACGTGAACCCGGTGCGCCGCACCCCTTGGGTGACGTATGCGCTCATCGCCGCGAACGTGCTCGTCTTCCTGTCCACACCCGGAATGGCGGGTTCCGTGGCAGGCGGCAGCGACCTCTCGCAGCTGTGCCATCTGCAGGCGTTCCTGGACCACTACGCGGCCGTACCGCGGGAGTTGATCCACCATCAGATGCCGCAGATCGTCCCGACCGGCGCCGTCCAGGCCGGCCCCGGCGGCGCGAGCTGCGCGGCCGGCCCGCCGTCCTACGACAAGTCGGCCCCGCTGAGCGTCTTCACCGCGATGTTCCTGCACGGCAGCTGGATCCACCTGCTGGGCAACATGCTGTTCCTGATGATCTTCGGCAACAACGTCGAGGACCGCATGGGCCACATCCGCTACACGCTCTTCTACGTCGTCTGCGGCTACGCGGCGGGCTACGGCTTCGCGCTGCTCAACGACAACTCGGCCGACCCGCTGATCGGCGCCTCCGGGGCGATCGCCGGAGTCCTGGGCGCCTATCTGGTGCTGTACGCGAAGGCCAGGGTGTGGGTCCTGGTGCCGTTCCTGTTCTTCCTGCCGCTGCGCCTGCCGGCCTGGCTGGTGCTGGGCTTCTGGTTCGTGCTCCAGGCGTTCTACTCGTCCGGCGAGGGCGTCTCCGACGCGGGCACCGTGGCGTACGAGGCGCATGTCGTCGGGTTCCTCGTGGGCATGCTGCTCGCCTGGCCGCTCAAGGCGGGCACACCCCCGCCGCCGGAACCGCGCGGCCTGCTGTTCGGCAGGCGGGCGAGGCCCCGGCACACGTGGTGAGCGCGCTTATCGGACCGTCTGCGTGTGGACGTACTCGACGAGCCGGGTGAGCGAGTCCGGGTCGGTGGACGGCATCACGCCGTGCCCGAGGTTGAAGATGTGCCCCTCCAGGCCCTCCGCCGACGTGAGCACCTCACGGGTCTTGGCCTCGACGGCCTCCGTGGAGGCGAACAGGACGGTCGGGTCGAGGTTGCCCTGGAGCGCCTTGCCGGGGCCGACGCGGCGGGCGGCCTCGTCTAGCGGGACGCGCCAGTCGACGCCGACGACATCCGCGCCGGCCTCGCCCATCAGGCCGAGCAGCTCGCCGGTGCCGACGCCGAAGTGGATGCGCGGGACGCCGTAGCCCTCGACCGCGCGGAAGACCTTCGCGGAGGCGGGGAGGACCGAGCGGCGGTAGTCGGCCGGGGCGAGGGCGCCGGCCCAGGAGTCGAAGACCTGGACGGCGCTGGCGCCCGCCTCGATCTGGACCTTGAGGAAGGCGGCCGTGATGTCGGCGAGGCGGTCGAGGAGGTCGGCCCAGAGCTCGGGGTCGCCGTACATGATCGCCTTGGCGTTCTCGTACGTGCGGGACGGGCCGCCCTCGATGAGGTAGCTCGCGAGGGTGAACGGTGCGCCGGCGAAGCCGATGAGGGGGGTCGGGCCGAGCTCGGCGGTCAGCAGGCCGATGGCCTCCGTGACGTAGGAGACGTCATCGGGGGTGAGGTCGCGGAGCTGGTCGAGGTCGGCGCGGGTGCGGATCGGCTTCTCGACGACCGGGCCGACGCCGGGCTTGATGTCGAGGTCGATGCCGATGGCCTTGAGTGGGACGACGATGTCGCTGAAGTAGACCGCCGCGTCCACGCCGTGCCTGCGCACCGGCTGGAGTGTGATCTCGGCGACCAGGTCGGGCCGCGTGCAGGAGTCGAGCATCGCGATGCCCTCGCGCGCCTTGTGGTACTCCGGCAGCGAGCGCCCGGCCTGCCGCATGAACCACACGGGCGTGTGCGGCACGGGTTCACGCCTGCACGCCTTCATGAAGGCGGAGTCGTAAGTGGCGGTCGGCTGCTGGCCCGCGGGGCTCTGATTGGCACTCACGGGGCAAGTCTCGCACGGCGCCAGAAGGCGATTACACGGTGTGCTGGGCCGAAGAGCGGGTGTCTAGTCCCGCACGATGCCTCCGTTCCCCTTAATCTTCCCGCATGGCTGCGGCTCAGGGACGATTGTCGGATGGCGCTGACGGGATGGACGACTCCAAGGAGGGGGACCGGGATGGGGGCGGTGCGGCGCCGCCGGCTTTCCAGGCAGCGGTCCAGGCCCTGCGGAACAGCCGGCTGAGGCCGCAGATCGAGATCGATCCGACGCCCGCGCCACAGCGGCTCGCCCCCTTCGCGTACGCCCTGGAGGCCGCGGTCGTCGACGGCGAACAGGACCTGGCCGACGGCCGCCTGGTACTGCTGCACGACCCGGACGGGCACGACGCCTGGCACGGCACGTTCCGGCTGGTGACGCTGGTGCGCGCCGAGTTGGAACCGGAGATGGCGGCGGACCCTCTGCTGCCCGACGTGTGCTGGTCATGGCTGACCGGCGCGCTCCAGGCGCGCGGACTGACGTACGGCGAGGCGAGCGGCACCGTCACGCGGGCCGGCTCCCACTACTTCGGCGGACTCTCCGAGCGGCCGTCCGCCTCCCAGATCGAGATCCGTGCCTCGTGGACACCTCGCGAGGGGCTCGGCGGTGTCCCGGACACGGCGGCGCATCTGGCCTCCTGGTGCGATCTGTTGGCCCAGGTCGCGGGCCTGCCGCCGGCGGGTCCGGGCGACGCGTCCATCGTCACGCTCCCGCAACGCCGGGGCCCGCAGTCACGCTGAGCCTTACCCGGGTCACACCGAGGTCTCACCGACCACTTGCGGTGTCTTTGTCGATACGGCCACTTTCAATCAGGAGTGACCCCTCGAACGAACCGTTTCGTTCACCGAACGATCGACAGCGTGTCCGAATTGCACTGATTGCTACTCACTAAATCGTGATCTTTCTCTAAAGGACCGCGGGTTTGGTGCCGAAGACGACTGTGACCTTGAAAGTCGTCCCACACCCCAGGAGGCCTGGTGTCCGTTCTCCTCGAGCAGCCCGCAAGCCTGGTCGCCTACCGCCCGAACAAGCCGACCGCCATGGTGGTCGTGGCCGACCCGCGCGTACGCTCCACCGTCACCCGCCACCTGTGGGCGCTCGGTGTGCGCGACGTCATCGAGGCCTCGTCCGTCGCGGAGGCTCGTCCCCGCATCGGCAACCCCCGCGACATCTGTGTGGCAGACGTCCACCTTCCCGACGGCTCCGGTCTCACCCTGCTCTCCGAGACCAGAGCCGCAGGCTGGCCCAACGGCCTGGCCCTGTCCGCCGCCGACGACATCGGCGCCGTGCGCAACGCCCTCGCGGGCGGCGTCAAGGGCTACGTCGTCACCGGCACCCGCACCAACGTCGGGCTCCCCACCCGACCCGGCGTCGCCCCCATCGGCTCCGCCGCCGCCCGTATGCACCGCCGCCCCCCGGGTTCCCCGAGCCACCCGGGTGGCTACCGCGAACTGTCCGGCCGTGAGGTCGAGGTCCTGCGCCTGGTCGCGGAGGGCCAGTCGAACAAGGCGATCGGCGTCTCCATGGGCCTGTCCGCACTGACCGTCAAGAGCCACCTCGCCCGCATCGCCCGCAAGCTCGGCACGGGTGACCGCGCCGGCATGGTCGCGGTGGCGCTGCGCACCGGCGGGCTCCTGCGGTTGGTGGAACCCGCCTGGCGGCACGATGTCCCGTCCCTGCTGCGGGAGTTGGAGACCGG